>SVKR01000016.1 GCA_015068365.1 Oscillospiraceae bacterium | reverse complement strand
TCGCCGATGCCGTCGGCGTTGCGGGGATTGTCCTGAGCGGCGTCGCCGGTGTCCCAGGCCTCGTCCTCGTCGCTGGCGTCGACGGAGGCGGTGTTGGTCTTCTCGTCATAGTGGACATAGAAGCCCAGGGTCTTGCCCAGCTCGCGCAGCTGGAAGAAGTTGTGGCCGCCGATGTTGTAGGCGGTCAGCTCAGCCTGCTCGCCGTCGATGTAGACGGTCTGGGGGCTGGCGACGGTGCTGGCGGAGTTGTCCACGCCGGCGTGCAGCTCGGTGCCGTCGGGGGTGTAGGCCTCGCCCTTGGTGACGACGACGGCGTTGCGCTCCGCGTCATAGGCCACGTTGAACTGGCTGGGGGTGCCGTTCAGCAGGGCGGCCAGGTCGCGCAGCATGAAATAGTTGCGCCCGTCGATGTTGTACTTCTCGCAAGCCACGGTCTTCCCGTCCACGGTCAGCCCCTGGGGGCTGGTCTGCGCGTCGAACGCAAACGCCGGAACGGCGAGACCCAGCAGCAGTACGAGCGCCAGCGCGATGGCCAGCGGCTTTTTCGTGAGGTGTCTCATGTTTTTTCTCCATCCTTCTCTTAATTTATTTTTCACGCAGGAAAACGGCTGCGGTGCTTTTTGCACCGCAACCGTTTTCCTGCGTAAATGACTCTTGCGCCCATATCCCGTGGGCGGAGCGAAGCGAACCCAAGCAGGTCTTCTGACTTGCGCCTCCTTTGCAGGCGCTGCCCCTGTCGCCGCGCACATCCTGACGTCTCTTTTCTCGCCTTTGTCAGACGAAAAAACTGCTCGCCAGTATGCGCACTCCGACAGGACCATCGCTTGCGTGCGATCCCGCATTAACCTTCCCGGGAAAATCCCAGTGGCCAGCTTGCGCTGTGAACATGCGGGCTCTCGGCGCTTACAGCGGCGGTACCGTCCGGGACTTGCACCCGGTTCCCTATGCTCCGCATCGCCGGTGTTGCACGGCGCGCGGCACTTGAGCCCATATGTACTTGTAGTAAACCAAAGAATACTACCCGCAGTATCATTTGTCAAGGAAAACGCTTATACCATTTGATTATGACATTCACACAAAATTCACGCTTTCCATATTGTCAAACCCGCCGTTCCATGCTAAAATACAGATTTGGAAAATGAAGTATTAAGGAGTTGGTTGCTGCCATGGAGGCCAAACCCATTTACAAGCGCGTACTGATTAAAATCAGCGGCGAATCCCTGGCCGGTGAGAAAAAGACCGGCATTGATTTTGACATCGTCCGCTCCGTCTGCGCGGCGGTGAAGACCATCGTCGACATGGGCGTCGAGGTGGGCATCGTCGTGGGCGGCGGCAATTTCTGGCGCGGCGTCAAGGACGGCGGCGGAAAGATGGAGCGCACCCGCGCCGACCACATGGGCATGATGGCCACGGTCATGAACGCCCTGGCCGTCAGCGATGTGTTTGAGCAGATGGGCGTGCCCGTCCGGGTGCAGACCGCCATCACCATGGCCCAGATCGCCGAGCCCTACATCCGCCTGCGGGCGGACAAGCACCTGCGGGACGGCCGCGTGGTCATCTTCGGCTGCGGCACAGGCAACCCCTATTTCTCCACGGACACCGCCGCGGTGCTCCGTGCGGCGGAGATCAACGCCGACGCCATTCTGCTGGCGAAGAACATCGACGGCGTCTACAGCGCCGACCCGCGCACCGATCCCAGCGCCGTCAAGTACGACCACATCAGCTATGACGACGTGCTGGCGCAGCATCTGGCGGTCATGGACACCACCGCCACCAGCCTTTCCATGGACAACCACATCCCCATCATCGTCTTCGCCCTGGCCGACCCGCAGAACATCATCCGCGTGGTCTGCGGCGAGGATGTGGGCACCAAGGTCAACTGACACGACAATTCAACGCCGAAGGAGGATTCAGCCATGTCCGATTACAAGGAATTCACCGACAAGATGGAAAAGACCTGCGACTTTCTGGTCGAAAGCTTCAACGCCGTCCGCGCCGGGCGGGCCAACGCCGCGGTGCTCGACCGCATCACCATTGACTACTATGGCACGGAGACCCCGATCCAGCAGGTGGCCACCATCTCCACCCCCGACCCGCGCACCCTGGCCATCCAGCCCTGGGACGGCAGCGTGCTGAAGAGCATCGAAAAGGCCATCCAGGCCAGCGAGCTGGGCATCAACCCCCAGAACGACGGCCGCGTGATCCGCCTGGTCTTCCCCCAGCTGACGGAGGAGCGCCGCAAGGACCTGATCAAGCAGGTGAAGAAGTACGGCGAGGAGGCCAAGGTGGCCGTCCGCAACATCCGCCGCGACGCCATTGACAAGTTCAAGAAGCAGCAGAAGGCCAGCGAGATCACCGAGGACGACTACAAGAACATGGAAAAGGACATGCAGAAGAAGACCGACGATTACATCAAGAAGGTCGACGAGCTGTGCGCAAAAAAAGAAAAGGAACTTTCTGAGATCTGATGGCACTGTTTCAAAAATCGAGAAAGGCGGAGGAGATCGGCCAAGCGGATCTCCCCCGCCATATTGGCATTATAATGGACGGCAACGGCCGCTGGGCCAAAAAGCGCGGTCTGCCGCGCACGGCGGGCCATGCCGCCGGGGCGGAGACCTTCCGCCGCGTTGCCACCTACTGCAAGAACATCGGCGTGGAATACCTGACCGTTTACGCCTTTTCCACGGAAAACTGGAAGCGTCCGCCGGAAGAGGTGGCCGCCATCATGGGCCTGCTGGAGAAGTATCTGGGCGAGGCCATCGAGAAAATGGAGCGGGACGGCATCCGCCTGAAGTTTTTCGGCGACACCAGCGTGCTGTCGGATCAGCTGCGCGGCCTCATCCGTGAGACGGACGGCATCACCGCCCACCTGGGCAAGACCTTCCAGGCCAACGTCTGTGTCAACTACGGCGGGCGGGACGAGATCGTCCGCGCCGCCCGCGCCTGGGCAGAGCGCGTGCGCGCCGGGGAGGACGAGGCCCTGACCGAGGACGCCTTTGCCGCATTGCTGGACTCCTCCGGCATCCCCGACCCGGAGCTTCTGATCCGCCCCGGCGGGGAGAAGCGCCTCTCCAACTTCCTGCTGTGGCAGTCGGCCTATAGCGAGCTGGTGTTCACCGACACGCTCTGGCCCGACTTCGGTGAGGCGGACATTGACGCCGCCATCGCCGAATACCGGCAGCGCCAGCGCCGCTTCGGCGGGCTGTGAGAGGGAGGCGGACCCCATGCTGACAAGAATCATCGTCGCGGTCATCGGCATCCCGCTGCTGTTCCTCATCATCTTCTTCGCCCCCGTCTGGGCGATGGGGCTGGTGGTGGGCATCATCGCCGGGTGCAGCGCCTGGGAGCTGCTGCGCTGCGCGGAGAAGGACATGCCGGTGCGCATGCGCGCTGTGGCGGCGGCCTGCGCCTTCCTCATCCCCATTTGCAGCGCATTTTTCGCCCGGGACAAGGTCTATGAGATCGCCCTGTTCCTGCTGTTCGCCTATCTCTTCTGCGAGCTGATGCTCTCTTTCCGCCGCGAGACCCCCATGGCCTTCCAGACCGCGGCGGTGTCGCTGATGGCCGGCGGGATCATGCCGGTCCTCCTCTCCGCTATCGTGCGCCTGGGCCTGCGGGAGCACGGCAGCATTTACATGGTGCTCCCCTTCGTCACGGCCTTTTCCTGTGACGCCGGGGCCTATTTCGCCGGGCTTGGGCTGGGCAAGGTGAAGATCACCCCCCACCTCAGCCCGCACAAAACGCTGGCGGGCAGCATCGGCGGCTTTCTCTCCGCCATCGTCTTTCAACTGTTCTACGGACTCATCCTGCGCGCCGCGGATTTTGACGTGAAGCTGGCCGTCATGGCGGTCTACGGCTTTCTGGGCGCGCTGGCCTGCCAGCTCGGCGATCTGAGCTTTTCCGCCATCAAGCGGCTTTGCGGCGTGAAGGATTACGGCACGCTCATCCCCGGCCACGGCGGGATGCTGGACCGCTTTGACAGCATGTTCTGGACCGCCGCCGTCACGGAGATCCTGGTGGCCTGGGTCCCCGCGATCACGAAGTAAAAAAGGACAGAATTATGGTACAAGCATTGAGCGTGCTGGGCTCTACCGGCAGCATCGGCCGGCAGACGCTGGAGTGCGCTGCCCATCTGGGCATCCCGGTGGCGGCCATCGCCGCCGGACACGACACGGCGCTTCTGGAGCAGCAGGCGCGGCAGTTCCGGCCGCGCCTGGTGGCCGTTTATGACGAAAAAGCCGCCGAAGCGCTGCGCATCGCCCTGGCGGACACCGCCACGGCGGTCGCGGCGGGGATGGACGGGCTGATGGAGGCCGCCGCGCTGCCGGAGGCGGACTGTGTGGTCACGGCGGTGAGCGGCTCGGTCGGCCTGCGCCCGACGCTGACCGCCATCGACGAGGGCAAGCGCATCGCCCTGGCCAACAAGGAGACGCTGGTGTGCGCCGGCGAGCTGGTGATGGCCTGCGCCCGGTCCCGCGGCGCGGAGATCGTGCCTGTGGACAGCGAGCACAGCGCCATCTTCCAGTCTTTGGGCGGAATGCTGCGCAACCCGGCGCTGCGCCGCGTTTTGCTGACGGCCTCCGGCGGCCCGTTTCGCGGCATGACGCGCGCGGAGACCTATGACAAGACCCCCGCGCAGGCGCTGCGCCACCCCAACTGGAGCATGGGCGCCAAGATCACGGTGGACAGCGCCACCATGATGAACAAGGGCCTGGAGTTCATCGAGGCCATGCATCTTTTCGGCGCGTCGCCGGAGCAGATCACGGTGCTCATCCACCCGGAGAGCGCGGTGCACTCCGCCGTGGAGTTCACCGACGGCAGCGTGATCGCCCAGATGGCGGTGCCGGATATGCGCCTGCCCATCCAGTACGCGCTGACCTATCCCGAGCGGCGGGAGAGCCTCTGCGCGCCCCTGGACCTGTTCTCCGCCGGCGCGCTGCACTTTGAAGCACCCGATCTGGAGAACACTCCCTGCCTGGCCCTGGCCATGGGCGCCGCCCGCCGGGGCGGCACGGCCCCCTGCATCCTCTCCGCGGCCAACGAGGCGGCGGTGGGGCTTTTTCTGCGCGAGGAGATCCCTTTCGGAAAAATTGCTGAATGTGTTGCCGATGCGCTGGACAGCATAAGTATTACCGAGCGCCCGGCCCTGGAGGACATTCTGGAATCGGACAGAGCCGCCCGCGCATTTGTATTAAAGGATTTCTGAAACCATGTATATTGTCTTGGCAATCATCGCCTTCGGCGTGCTCGTGGCAGTGCACGAGGGCGGACACTTTCTCACCGCGAAGCTCTTCGGCGTCAAGGTCAACGAGTTTGCCCTGGGCATGGGGCCGAAGCTGCTGCACAAGCAGGGCAGGGAGACCCTTTACACCCTGCGGCTGCTGCCCTTCGGCGGGTACTGCGCCATGGAAGGCGAGGACGAGCAGACCGGCGACCCCCGCGCCTTCACGGCAAAGCCGCCCTGGCAGCGGGCCATCATCCTCTGCGCGGGCGCGGCCATGAACTTTCTCATCGGCCTGGTGCTGATTTTCTGCATCATCCCCAACATGGACTTCTCCGAGCCGGTCCTCGCCGGCTTTATGGACGGCTGCCCCTACGAGTCGGCGGACGCCTTTCAGACCGGGGACCGGATCGTGCGCATCGACGGGCACGCCACCTATTTCTATTCCGACGTGATGGAATACCTCGGCCGCGGCGGCGACACCCACACCTTCGTCCTGCGCCGGGACGGGCGGCGGGTGGTGCTGAAGGATCTGCTTTTGCAGCGGCAGACGTACACCCTGGCCGACGGCACGAACGTGCAGCGCTTCGGCTTTTACTTCACGCCCCGCTCCTTCGGCCTGGGGGACAATCTCCGCTACACCTGGTATGAGGGTCTGAACTTCGTGCGCCTGGTGTGGCGCTCGCTGGGCGACCTGTTCACCGGGGCGGTGGGCCTGCGCGACCTCAGCGGCCCGGTGGGCGTAGTGGGCTTCGTCAACGAGGCGGAGGCCACGGCGGCCGACAGCCGGGAGGCCGCCTTTATCTTCTGCTATATCTTCGCGCTCATCGCGGTGAACCTGGCGGTGGTGAACCTTCTGCCGGTCCCGGCACTGGACGGCGGGCGGGTCTTCTTCCTGCTGATCACCTGGCTCATCGAGGGCGTGACGCGCAAAAAGATCAACCCGAAGTACGAGGCGTATATCCACACGGCGGGCATGGTGCTGCTGATGGGGCTGACCGCCTTCGTGCTGTTCAACGACGTATTCAAGCTGATCGTAAACAGATAAACGGGAGTTGCCCATGACGAGAGAGCAGACAAGACAGATCCATGTGGGCGCAGTGGCTGTCGGCGGCGGCGCCGCCGTCAGCGTGCAGTCCATGTGCAATACCCCCACTGCGGACGCGGAGGCCACCCTGGCCCAGATCCGGACCCTGGCCGACGCCGGGTGCGACATCATCCGCGTTGCGGTGCCGGACGACGCCGCGGCGCAGGCCATGGAGCGCATCTGCGCGGAAAGCCCGCTGCCCGTGGTGGCGGACATCCATTTTGATTACCGCCTCGCCCTGCGCAGCATCGCGGCGGGGGCGGCAAAGGTGCGCATCAATCCCGGCAACATCGGCAGCGCCGACCGGGTGAAGGCCGTGGCGGAGGCCTGCGGCGCAAAGGGCATCCCCATCCGCATCGGCATCAACGCCGGTTCGCTGGAAAAGCACCTTCTGGAGCGCTGCGGCGCCCCCACGCCGGAGGCCATGGTCGAGAGCGCAGCGGGCCACGCTGCGCTTTTGGAGCGCTGCGGCTTTACGGACATCTGCCTTTCGCTGAAGGCCAGCAGCGTGCCGCTGACGCTGGCAGCCTACCGTCTGGCGGCGGCGCGCTTTCCCTATCCCCTGCACCTGGGCGTGACCGAGGCGGGCACGCTTTTTCAGGGCACGGTCCAGTCCGCCATGGGCATCGGCGCGGCGCTTCTGGACGGCATCGGCGACACCATCCGCGTCTCCCTGACGGCGGACCCCGTCGAGGAGGTGCGCGCAGGACTTGCGATCCTGAAAGCCGCCGGGCTGCGCCGCCGGGGCGCCAAGGTCATCTCCTGCCCCACCTGCGGGCGCACGCAGATCGACCTGATCGCGGCGGCGAATGAGGTGGAGCGGCGCCTGTCCGGCTGCGGCAGGGACATCACCGTGGCGGTGATGGGCTGCGTGGTGAACGGCCCGGGCGAGGCCCGCGGGGCCGACTACGGCCTGGCCGGCGGCAAGGGCGAGGCGGCCCTGTTCCGCCGGGGTGAGGTGGTCTGCAAGGTGCCGGAGGCGCAGATGGTGGACGCGCTCATGCAAATGATCGAACAGGATACATAGAAATGGCTGATAAATACCCCTATCTGGACGTATTCCCCTGCTGCGCCGGCCTTCGGGAGCTGTGCGGCGGGCTGCAAAACGCATATCTGACCAGTGTCATCATCGACCGGGAGGCGCGCACCATGCTGGTGGACGCCTTCTTTGCCCGTATGCCCGCCCCGGCGGAGACCCACATGCTGGAGCAGCGCCTTTGCTCTGAGTTTGCCCTGGAATCCGTGGAACTGCGCTCAGACTTCCCCCGCGCCGCCCCGGCGAAGGAGCCGGAGGGCGGCGCGGCGGCGTCGAAGCAGACGGTGCTGATGGGCAAGGCCGTCCGCGGCAAACCGGTCGCCATCGACACGCTTTCGCTGGACAGCGGCAGCGTGACCGTCAGCGGCCGGGTCTTCGCCACGGACAGCCGCGAGATCGCCAAGCGGCAAAGCGCGGTGCTGAGCTTCTGCATCACGGACAACACCAGCTCGATCAAATGCTCCAAGTATCTGAAGGACACCGACCCGGAGCGCGGCGTGGTCGACCAGATCCACGACGGCATGTACCTGACCATCTCCGGCGCGGTGAGCTACAACCGCTTTGAGGACGACATGGTGCTGGAGCCCCGCCACATCCAGACGGCGGACGCCCCGGCGACGCGCAGGGACACGGCGGCGGACAAGCGGGTGGAGCTGCATCTGCACACCAGCTTTTCCACGCTGGACGCGCTGACCAATGTGGAAGCGGCGGTGAAGCGGGCGGCGAAGTGGGGCCACAAGGCCATCGCCATCACCGACCACGGCTGCGCCCAGGCCTTTCCCGACGCATGGCACGCCGGGGAGAAGGCCGGCATCAAGATCATCTACGGCCTGGAGGGCTATTTCATCAATGACGTGGACGAAAAGCTGGCGCTGCACGGTCAGACCGACGCGGCGCTGGACGCGCCCTTCGTCGCCTTTGACATCGAGTGCACCGGCCTGCGCTCCGACCGCGACCGCATCACGGAGATCGGCGCGGTGCTCTTCGGCCCCGACGGCAGCGAGCTGGACCGCTTCAACACCTTCGTCGACCCGGAAATGCCCATCCCGGACGAGATCGTCCGCCTCACCGGCATCACCGACGCCGACGTGAACGGCGCGCCGAAGGAGGCCGATGCCCTGCGGGCCTTTCTTCAGTTCTGCGGCGACCGGCCGCTGGTAGCCCACAACGCCGACTTTGACGTGGGCTTTCTCTCCGCCGCCGCGGCGCGCTGCGGCGTGGACTTTGCCCCGGTCTATCTGGACACGCTGGTGCTGGCCCAGACCCTGCTGCCCCATCTGAAGCGCCACCGGCTGGACGTGGTCAGCGACTATCTCTCCCTGCCGGAATTCAACCACCACCGCGCCAGCGACGACGCGCTGGTCTGCGGCCGCATCTTCCTGAAATTCCGCGACATGCTGCGGGAGCGCGGCATGGAAAACCGCCTGGACGACATGGAGCGGGTGCTGCTGGAGGTGCGGGGCGCGGAGGGCGTGCATCGCCAGCAGGCCAAGCACATCATCCTCCTGGTGAAGAACAAGACCGGGCTGAAAAACCTCTACAAGCTCATCTCCGCCTCCTATCTGGAGCATTTCCACCGCAACCCCACCATCCCGAAAAGCCTGCTGCTGCAGCACCGGGAGGGGCTGATCATCGGCTCGGCCTGCGAGGCGGGCGAGGTGTTCCGGGCCATGGTGCGCCGCGCCAGCGACGCGGAGCTGAAGCGCCTGGGCGCGTTCTATGACTATCTGGAGATCCAGCCGGTGTGCAACAACCGCTTTCTCATCGACGAGGGCACTGCGAAGGACGAGGACGAGCTGCGCCAGTACAACCTGCGCATCGCCCGCATCGCCAAGGAGCTGGGCAAGCCCCTGGTCGCCACCGGGGACGTGCACTTCCTCGACCCGGAGGACGAGATCTACCGCCACATCCTTCTGGCCGGGCGCAAGTTCGCCGACGCCGACCGCCCCCTGCCCATCTATTTCAAGACCACGGACGAGATGCTGGAGGAGTTTGCCTATCTGGGCGAGGAGGCGTGCTACGACGCCGTGGTGCGCAATCCCAACGCCATCGCCGACCAGGTAGAGGAGATCGAGCTGCTGCCCAAGGGCCAGCTCTTCGCCCCGAAGATCGAAAACTCCGCCCAGCTTCTGAAGGACCTGTGCTACACCCGGATGCACGACCTCTACGGCGAGACCCCGCCGGAGATCGTCCAGTCCCGCGTGGACACGGAGCTGAAGACCATCCTGGAGCACGAGTACGACGTCATCTATATGTCCGCGCAGAAGCTGGTGCAGGACTCCCTGGAGCACGGCTATCTGGTGGGCTCCCGCGGCAGCGTGGGCTCCTCCATCGTGGCCTACATGTCCGGCATCACGGAGGTCAACTCCCTGCCGCCCCACTACCGCTGCCCGAAGTGCAAGCACTCGGACTTTGAAAACCCCACCGGCGCCGGCTGCGGCGCGGATTTGCCGGACAAGGTCTGCCCGGTGTGCGGCAGCCCCATGGACAAGGACGGCTTTGACATCCCCTTTGAGACCTTCCTGGGCTTCCCCGGCAACGAAAAAACGCCGGATATCGACCTGAACTTCTCCGGCGAATACCAGGCGCAGGCCCACAAATACACCGAAACGCTCTTCGGCTCCGACCACGTGTTCCGGGCCGGCACCATCGGCACGCTGGCGGAAAAGACCGCCTTCGGCTATGTCAAAAAGTATCTGGAGGAGCGGGGAAAAAAGGTCACGAAAGCGGAGGAGACCCGGCTTTCCCTCGGCTGCGTGGGCGTCAAGCGCACCACGGGCCAGCACCCCGGCGGCCTGGTGGTCATCCCGCAGGACAAGGAAGTGACCGACTTCTGCCCCGTGCAGCACCCGGCGGACGACCCGGACAGCGACATCATCACCACCCATTTCGAATATCACTGCATGGAGGACAACCTCCTGAAGCTGGACGAGCTGGGCCACGATGACCCCACCATGATCCGCATGCTGGAGGACATGACCGGCGTAGAGGCCCGGAAGATCCCCCTGGACGACCCGGAGACCAAGCGCATCTTCCAGTCCCCCGCCCCCCTGGGCCTGCCGGACAATGACCCCATCATCGGCCAGACCGGCTCCATCGGCATCCCGGAGTTCGGCACCGGCTTCACCCGCCAGATGCTGGTGGACACCAAGCCCGACGGCTTTGACATCCTGGTGCGGCTGTCCGGCTTTTCCCACGGCACGGACGTGTGGCTGGGCAACGCCCAGGATCTCATCACCTCCGGCACCGCCACGGTCAAGCAGACCGTGGGCTGCCGCGACGACATCATGCTCTATCTCATCAGCATGGGCATGGAGCCGAAGCTGGCCTTCAAGATCATGGAGGCCGTGCGAAAGGGCAAGGTGAAAAAAGGCGGCTTTCCCGACGGCGCGGAGGACAAGATGCGCGCGCTCGGCGTGCCCGACTGGTACATCGAATCCTGCCGCAAGATCGCCTACCTCTTCCCCAAGGCCCACGCGGTGGCCTATGTGATGATGGCCTTCCGCATCGCCTATTTCAAGGTGCACTATCCGCAGGCCTTCTATTCGGCCTATTTCTACCGCCGCAGCCAGAAGGATTCCTTCGACGCCGACTGCATGATCCGCGGCATCGATGTGGTGCGCCGGCGCATCAAGGAGATCCAGGGCAACCCGGACCACACCGCGAAGGAGGACGACCTGCTGACGACCCTTTACGCGGTGTATGAGTTCTATCTCCGCGGCTTCTCCTTCGCCCCCATCAGCTTTGCCGCGTCCGACGCGCTGAAGTTCCTCCCGGAGGGGGAGCGCCAGCTGCGCCCGCCCTTCGTCTCCATCGCCGGTCTGGGCGAGGCCGCCGCCGGCGATCTGGCCGCCGCCTCCCGCAGTGGGGCCAGCTTCGTCTCGCTGGAGGATGTCAGCGCCGCCTGCCCCAAGGTCAGCCAGACCCACATGGACATTCTGCGGCAGCTCGGCGCCTTCGGCGACATGCCGGAGACCAGCCAGATGAGCCTTTTCTGACCGTTTCGACCAAAATCCTCGAAAAGTCCCCCGGCGCAGGCCCTTGCGCCGGGGGTGCAACTATGCTAGGATAAAAGGCAAAGAAAGGGGCTTTGGGTATGGAACAGCTGATCCGGATCTTCATCGCGGACGCATCCCGCGACTGCGCGGAGATGCTCTGCGCGGCGCTGGAGCAGGAGGCGGATCTCTCCGTGGTGGGCATCGCCTGTCGGGGCGATGAGGCTTTGGCGCGCTATCCCGCCAGCGGCGCGGACCTGCTGCTGACCGAGCTGCTGCTCCCCGGGCTGGACGGGCTGAGCCTGCTGCGCCGGCTGAAGGCCCAGGGCGCGCTGGGCCACGCCATCGTGCTCTCCGGCTTTTTCAATGACCGCATCGCCCGCAGCGTCAGCGCCGCGGCGGATAACTATCTGGCCAAGCCCTGCCCCACGGAGGAGCTGGCCCGCCACATCCGCGAGTGCGTGCTGGGCGAGGCGGACAGCTTTGTCCGGGACGACAGCGCCCTGGTGACGCGCGCGCTGATCGACTGCGGCGTCATGCCCCATCTGGACGGCTTCAATTATCTCCGCTGCGGCCTCATCTGCATCCTGGCCGACCGCTCGCTGCTGCACGGCGTCACCAAAAGCCTGTACCGGGACATCGCCAAGCGCTATTCCACCACCCCGGTGTGCGTGGAGCGCTCCATCCGCTCCGCCATCGAGCGGGCCTGGCAGCACGTCAGCCCCGCTGAGCGGCGAAAATGCTTCGGCACCTTTTTCGACCCCTGGGAGAAGGCTCCCAGCAACGTCCCCTTCCTCACCGCGATGACGGAATATCTGGAAAGCGGCCAGGACCGGGCCGAGAACTTCCGATAAGCACCGCGCTGCCCCCATGGGGCAGCGCGTTTTGACGTTTTCCGGCGGAAAAAGGCGGAAAACGCCAAGTTTTGATTGACAGGCGGAGGGTTTTCCGCTAAACTGTATGCATCTCAATTGGAAGCATGAAAAAGAGTCTTCCGAAGCAAGATAATTTGACCGCCACGTCCTCCCTCCGGGAGGCGATGGCCAAGGCCATACGGACAGCCGGGTCGAATGCCGCTTACGCCGCGGAACGCGGCCGGCAACTTTCGTTGCCTTATTGATTGAGTTAAAAGCTCAGTTTCAAAAGTTGGTTACTTCATAACCGTGCCGCCTGGGCATACAACTTGTGAAATGGTCAATAAGAGTAGTAAAAGTAATCTTTGCTATATAGACTCTTTCAAATCCATTGGGTCGGGCATACCCCCGCGCCGGTCACGGCGCCGCCGGGTATGTTCTTTGAGCCGCCGCACGCAAGTGATATGCCCCGCTGGGCATGTCACTTTTTTCTTTGGGTGGGAAGCGCTGTGAAAAAGATTATCGAGCTGAAAAATGTCTGCAAGTCCTATGACGGCGAGATCGTGCTGGACCACATCAACCTGGACATCTACGACAACGAGTTCCTGACGCTGCTGGGGCCCTCCGGCTGCGGCAAGACCACTACGCTGCGGCTCATCGGCGGCTTTGAGCAGGCCGACGAGGGGGACATCATCTTCATGGGCGAGCGCATCAACGGCGTGCCGCCCCACAAGCGCAGCATCAACACCGTCTTCCAGAAATACGCGCTGTTCCCCCATCTGAACGTCTTTGAAAACGTCGCCTTCCCCCTGCGCGAGCGCAAGGCCCCCAAGGCGGAGATCGAGGAAAAGGTGAACGAGATGCTGGCGCTGGTCAAGCTCTCCCACCTGGCCAAGCGCCGGGTCACGGACCTGTCCGGCGGGCAGCAGCAGCGGGTGGCCATCGCCCGGGCGCTGATCGCCCGGCCCAAGGTGCTGCTGCTGGATGAGCCTCTGGGCGCCCTGGACCTGAAGCTGCGCAAGGACATGCAGCAGGAGCTGAAAAAGATCCAGAAGGCCACCGGCGTCACCTTCGTGTTCGTCACCCACGACCAGGAGGAGGCCCTCACCATGAGCGACACCGTCGTGGTCATGAGCGAGGGGCGCATCCAGCAGATCGGCACGCCCGTCGACGTGTACAATGAGCCGAAAAACGCCTTTGTGGCGGACTTCATCGGCGAGAGCAACATCCTCGACGGCGTCTTTCTGGAGGACTGCAAGGTGCGCTTCGCCGGCCAGACCTTTGACTGCGTGGACACGGGCTTCGGCAAGCGTGAGCCTGTGGACGTGGTGGTGCGGCCGGAGGACGTGGACATCGTCCCGGAAAGCCGGGGCCACATCTGCGGCGTGGTCACCTCCGTGACCTTCATGGGCGTGCACTATGAGGTCATCGTGGACATCGGCGGCTTCAAGTGGATGATCCAGACCACCGACTTTGTGGACGTGGGCGAGCACATCGGCCTGTATATCGAGCCGGACGCCATCCACATCATGAAAAAATCCGAGTACTCCGGTCTGTACGGCGACTACACCTACTTCTCCGACGAGCAGGAGGAGCTGGAGGCCGCCGAGGCCGAGGCGGAAGCCGGAGAGGAGGCCGCGGAATGAACCCTGACGCCGCCGCGCTGCGCTCCCGCTTCCGGCGGAAGCAGGGCGCGCTGCTGGCCCCCTACGGGGCGTGGGCGCTGCTGTTCATCGTGGTGCCGCTGGTCTTTGTGGCCTTCTACGCCTTCACCGACAACAGCTTCACCTTCACCACGGAGCACATCGTCCGCTTTTTCACCGCCGTCAGCAATGCCGACGGGCGCGAGGTGCGCACCTATCTGCTGATTTTTGGCCGCAGTCTGAAGCTGGCCGTGCTCTCCACCCTCATCTGCCTGCTTCTGGCGTATCCGATGGCCTACATCATGGCCCGCGCCGGCGCGCGCGCCCAGAAGGTCATGATGACCCTCATCATGATCCCCATGTGGATGAACTTCCTCATCCGCACCTATGCCTGGATGACCATTCTGCAGGACACCGGCATCCTCAACGGCCTTCTGTCCGCGCTGGGCCTGGGCAGGGTTCACATCATCGGCACGGAGGGCGCCGTCGTCATCGGCATGGTCTATGACTATCTGCCCTACATGGTCCTGCCCATCTACTCCATCATGGCGAAGATGGACGTGCGCCTCATCGAGGCGGCGCACGACCTGGGCTGCAACGCCGTGTCCACGCTGCGCCGCGTGATCTGGCCCCTCTCCCTGCCCGGCGTGCTCTCCGGCATCACCATGGTGCTCATCCCCTCGGTCAGCACCTTCTATATCTCCCAGAAGCTGGGCAACGGAAAGTTCTTCCTCATCGGCGACGCGATCGAGGGCCAGTTCGTCGCCAACAATCTGCACTTTGCCGCGGCCATGGCCTTCATCCTGATGGTGGCGCTGCTGCTGTGCATGACGCTGATGAAGTACCTGACCAACCGGCAGGCCGGAACGGGAGGTGCGCGCGCATGAAAACCGCCTCCCGCGTCTTCACGGTGCTCATCTTCGTCTTCCTCTTCGCGCCCATCGTGATCCTGCTGGTCTTCTCCTTCAACGACTCGAAGAGCCTCTCCGTCTTCACCGGCTTCACGCTGAAGTGGTACCGGGAGCTTCTGCACGACCAGACTACGCTCAGCAGTGTGCGCAACACGATATTGCTGGCCGTCTCTGCCATGGCGATCTCCACCGTCATGGGCACGGCCGCCAGCGTGGGCATCCACCGGCTGCGCTCCCGCTGGCTGCGGGCGACGCTGAACACCGTCACCGACATCCCCATGACCAACCCGGACATCATCACCGGCATCTCGCTGATGCTCATGTTCGTCTTCGCCGGGCGGCTTCTTGGCCTCAGCCAGTCGCTGAGCTTCTGGACCATGCTGATCGCCCACGTCACTTTCTGCCTGCCCTACGTCATTTTGCAGGTGCTGCCGAAGCTGAACCAGATGGACCCGGCGCTGCCGGAGGCGGCCCAGGACCTGGGCTGCACCCCGCTGCGGGCCTTTTTCAAGGTCACGATCCCGGAGATCATGCCCGGCATCCTCACCGGGGCCATCATGGCCTTTACCATGAGTCTGGACGACTTTGTCATCAGCTACTTCACCTCCGGCGCGGGCTTTCAGACCCTGCCGATCCGCATCTACAGCATGACCAAAAAAACCGTCACCCCGAAGATGTACGCCCTTGCCACCATCATTTTCTTCGTCATCCTCGCGCTGCTGATCGTCAGCAACCTGACCGATCAGGACCGGGCAAAGGCCAGGCCGCTCCGCCAGAAGCGCAGCGACTGATTCTTCATTTTAATATGGAAAGGACAAACGCAATGAAAAAGACTCTCTCCCTCCTGCTGCTCATCGCCCTGCTCTGCGGCCTTCTGACCGGCTGCGGCGGCGGCAAAGCCGAGTCCGCCGGCGCCGCCGGCGGCACGCTGACCCTCAACGTCTACAACTGGGGCGAATACATCTCCGACGGCAGCGAGGACAGCTATGACACCATCGCCGAGTTTGAACGCTGGTACCAAGAGACCTACGGGCAGAAGGTCAAGGTCAACTATGACACCTACGCCAGCAACGAGGACATGTATGCCAAGCTCTCTGCCGGCGCGGTCAGCTATGATGTGATCATCCCCTCCGACTACATGATCGCCCGCATGGCCGACGAGGGCCTGCTGCTGGAGCTGGATTTCGACAACATCCCCAACTACGTCAACATCGATGAGACCTTCCGCAGTCTTTATTACGACCCGGACAACAAGTATACGGTGCCCTACGTCTTCGGCGCCATCGGCATCCTCTATGACGCCAATCAGGTCGATCCCGCCGACGTGACCGGCTGGGATCTGCTCTGGAACGAGAAGTACGCCGGCAGCATCCTGCAGTTCAACAACCCGCGCGACGCCTTCGGCACCGCCATGTACCGTCTGGGCATCGACGTGAACTCCACGGACAAATCCGACTGGGACAAGGCCTATGACGCGCTCATGGAGCAGCGCCCGCTGCGCTACGGCCTTGTGATGGATGAGATCTACAACCTCATGGGCTCCGGCGAGGCGGCCATCGGCGTGTACTACACCGGCGACTACTTCTTCATGCTTGACGGCCAGTCTGGCGATGTGGACCTCCGCTTCTGCGCGCCCGAGCACACGAATCTCTATGTCGACGCCATGTGCATCCCCAAATGCTGCCAGAACAAGGAGCTTGCCGAGCGCTTCATCAACTTCATGCTCGAGCACGACGCCGCCGTGGCCAACGCGCTGTACACCTGCGACGCCTCCCCGAACCGCCTTGTCTATACCGACGAGGCCTACCGCGAGGAGATGGGCGAGGAGGCCCTGGAGATTCTCTACCCCGACCGCAGGGAATTCGCCGAGACCTACAACAAGGTCGCGTTCCGCAACCTGCCGCCGGAGATCCTGGAATACATGAATACGCTTTGGGAGAATGTCAAGATCAGCTGACACCCCCCCTTTACACAAAAAGCGCGCTGCTTTCGCAGCGCGCTTTTTCAATGGAAGTAAGTATCAATAGGTGTCGTACATCTGGCCCAGCAGCTCCGCGACCTCGGGAACGCCGGTGGGCTTGGGGGCGGTGTTGATGAAGATGTTGTGCTCCACCGCGCCGGCGGCGCAGGCCACCACGTCCTCGCGGCGGATGCCCATGGACTTCAGCGAGGGGATGCCCAGCTCTCTCGCCAGGGCGCGCACGGCCTCGGCGGCCTTGGCGCCGGCAGTTTCCGGCGTGGCGTCGGTGACGCCGAGGGCCTCGGCCAGGGCGACCATCCGCTCCGGGAAGCAGGGCGCGCTGTACTCGATGACCACCGGGGTCACCAGGGCGCAGATCAGGCCGTGGGGCTGCTCCAGCACCACGCCCGTCTCATGGGCGATGGCGTGGCCGGCGTGGACGCTGCTCTCGGCAAAGGCGATGCCCGCGATGTTGCTGGCAAAGCTGAGGGCGCTGCGGGCGGCCATGTTCTTCCCGTCCTCGCAGGCGGTTTTCAGATTCTTTGCGATCAGGCGCACGCACTCCAGCGCCAGCAGGTCGGAGTGTTCGTTGCGCGCCGTGCAGGTGTAGGCCTCCACCGCGTGGCTCAGCGCGTCCATGCCCGTATAGGCCGTGACCTTCGGCGGGGCGCTGACGGTCAGCGCCGGGTCGACGATGGCATAGTCCGCCGGGCGGAGAATGCCGGTCTTGATGTTGTTCACCGTGTCGTGGACGACGCACATGGGCGTCACCTCGCTGCCGGTGCCGGAGTTGGTGGGCATGAGGATCAGCTTCACGTCCCGGCCGTTCTGCCAGGTCATGAAGTACTTCGATACCGGGCCGGGGTTCTCCGCCAGCACGGCGATGGCCTTGGCGCTGTCCAGGCTGCTGCCGCCGCCGATGCCCACCAGAACCTTGTAGGTCTTGCGCTCGAACAGCTTGCCCGCCAAGTCGATCTGAGTGTCGGGCGCGTCAGCCTGCACCTCGTCAAAAATGTCGGTGTCCAGTCCGGCGGCGCGCAGCGCGTCGGCCAGCTTGTCCACAATGCCCGCGGCGCGGATGCCCGCGTCACAGATGATGAGCACCGGGCCGCCGCCCAGCTCCTGCACCTTTTCCGGCAGCGCGTCGGCCGCGCCGGCGCCGAACAGGACGGGGCAGAGCTGCTGATATACATTTGGCATATTGGTCCCTCCTTCATTCCGTAAAATGCCTCTGTCTTGATTTTAACATCCCCGGAAAAAAAGGTCAACTCCCCTGCCGCGGCATCCGGAGGGAAAGCCCGGGCAGGGCCTGCACGGCGCACACCGCGAGGATCGGGAACACGATCATCCCCGCCACGCCCCACAGCCGGAAGCCCAGCCAGATGGCCGCCAGTGTCAGAAGCGGGTGCAGCCCCAGCTGGTCCCCGAGCAGCTTCGCCTGCACACTCTGCTGGGTGACGAGGATGCCCGCATAGGTCAGCGCAAGGCCCACGCCCAAAGGCGCATTGCCCGTCAGGAGCGCCCACAGCGCCCAGGGCAGAAGCACCGTCCCCGTCCCCAGCACGGGCAGCGCGTCGATGAGAGAGATGAGCAGGGCGAGCAGCAGAGCATAGTCCACCTTCAGAAGGGCGAAGGCCGCCGCCAGCATGGCAAAGGTGATGAGCAGCAAAATGCACTGTGCCCGCAGCCAGCGGCCCAGCGTGCGCCGCAGGTCCCGGCGCAGCAGCCGCGCACGGCACAAAAAGCGCTCCGGCAGCGCCCGGGCCGCGGCGTGCAGCAGCTCCGGGTAGGACGCTGCGATGAAATAGGCCCCGATGCCGGCGGTCACGGCGAACAGCAGCGCCCCGGGCAGAGCTTCGATGAGCGCCGGCAGCAGGCGCAGCGCCCGGGCGGACAGCTCCCCCGGCAGGCGCAGCAGCGCCTCCTCCGCCCCGGCAAGCCCGCGGTCAAGAAGCGTGTCCACGCCCGACGGGGCGCTGGCCAGAAAGGCCTTCAGCGCCGCTTCCCAGCGCGAGAGCGTCTCCGACAGGGCGCGGGCCAGCTCCGGCAGGCGCTGGCTCAGCGCGCTGAGTTCCCGCACGAGCTGCCGCAGCAGCAGCCAGGCAAGGCCGGCCAGCGCCGAGAGCGCCGCAGTAAGCGCAAGTCCCGCCCCCAGCGCACGGGGCACGCCGCGGCGGCGCAGCCAGGCCACAGCCGGCTCCAGCGCCGCCGCCAGGCCGAAGGCGATGAGAAAGGGCGCGGACCAGGGCAGAAGCCAGCGCACGGCGGCATAGCCCGCCGCCGCGATCAGCGCCGCGGACAGCACGGCGTCTCTCAGCCTGGTCAAACTGCTCTGGTCACTCTGGCGCATGCTTCCGCTCCCTGTCATGAAAATAACGCTTGCAGTATCCAATCGAATGTGCTATTATACGCGGGTAAAAGACAAATGGCCGCGTATTATGGACATATTGCGAACTGCGGAGGGAATACTATGTCGAAACCGAAGCTGTATATCGTGGAGGCCTCCGTGCTTCCGGAGGTGTTTCTGAAGGTCAGCGAGGCCAAGGAGCTTTTGCAGACCGGCGCCGCCGCCACGGTGGCGGAGGCGGCCGGCATGGCGGGCATCAGCCGCAGCGCGTTTTATAAGTACAAGGACGCCATCCGTCCCTTCCGGGACATCAAGCGGGACCAGGTCATCACCATGAGCATCCTGACCCGGGACAAGCCCGGCGCGCTGTCCTCCGTCCTTACCATTTTTGCCGCCAACAGCGCAAATATTCTCACCATCAACCAATCCATCCCCAACGGCGGGGTGGGCATCGTCACCATCTCCTTCATCGCGGAGGACACGGGCGCTTCGCTGGACACCTTCAGCGCCCAGATCGAGGCGCTGCCGGACGTCATCCGCACCGAGGTTCTGGCGGGATAAGCCATCGTCGGCTGCGATTGCCGCAGCCGTTCATGGAGTTTGCCCCGCAGGGAATCATAGGGTTTTGACGGGGCTTTGCCTCGGCAAAAACACTTACGAGGCGAAGCGGGAGCGAGCCGGCGCGCCGACCAAACGCGGCGAACAAGCCGCGTGCGATCAGCGCGAGATACTCAATTGCGAACCATGGTTCGCAATTGAAGATAAACAGGAGGATAAAAGATATGAAAAAAGCTGCTCTGCTGGGCTGTGGGATCGTCGGCGGCGGCGTCGCGGCGATCTTCCGCGACAATGCGGCCTATCTGGAAAAGAGCGTCGGTGAGCCCGTGGAACTGAAATATATCCTGGAGAAGCGCGACTGCTCCGGCGAGCCCTGGGCAAACCTGGTCGTCGGGGATTTCTCCGTCATTGAATCCGACCCGGAGGTCTCCGTGGTGGCCGAGTGCATCGGCGGCGTGGGCGTGGCCTATGACTTCGTAAAGCGCGCGCTTTTGGCCGGCAAGAGCGTGGTCACCTGCAACAAGCAGCTCATCGCCGAGCGGGGCCTGGAGCTGCTGGAGCTGGCGGAGCGCAAGGGCGTTTTTCTGCTGTTCGAGGCCAGCGTGGGCGGCGGCATCCCGCTGATCCGCCCGCTGACCAACTGCCTCTCCGCCAACCGGATTGAGGAGGTCTGCGGCATCGTCAACGGCACCACCAATTATATTCTGACCCAGATGATCCAATGCAACCAGGACTTTGACAGCGCCCTGGCCGACGCCCAGGCCCTGGGCTATGCCGAGGCCGACCCCAGCGCCGACGTGGACGGCATCGACGCCATGCGCAAGATCTGCATCCTGGCCGATCTGTGCTTCGGCAGCAACGTGCCGCCGGAGAAGGTGCCCACCGAGGGCATCCGCGGCGTCCACGCCGAGGACGCCATGCTGGCAGAGCGCCTGGGCTATGCCGTGAAGCTCCTGGCCCACGCCAAGCGCCTGGACGGCGAGCGCTTCACCGCCTTCGTCGCGCCGCATCTGGTGGCGAAGGACAAGCTTCTTGCCAACGTGGGCGGCGTGATGAACGCCGTGCTGGTGCGGGGCAACGCCGTGGGCGAGACGCTGTTTTACGGCGCCGGCGCCGGCAGGATGCCCACCGCCAGCGCCATGGTGGCGGACATTCTGGACACCATGCGCCGCGGCAACGGCCGCAAGTTCATCGAATGGGGCCCGGAGCAGCCGGAGCGCTTTGTCCACCCGGATGAAGTGCCCGCCCGCTGGTTCGTCCGCTGCAGCGGCGCGCTGGGCGGCGACCTGGCCGACGCCTGCGTCAGCGCCGACGGCTTCTGCGCCGCCGTCACCGCCCCCATGACCCGCGCCGCGCTGGAGGAGAGGCTGCAGGGCGTCGCCGTCGAAAGCGTCTTCCGCGTGCTGGATTAACCCGCGCACGATGCGGCGCATACGATGGGACGGAGCCCTCTCCTGTGCTCCGCTCTTATGAATAATAAGGAGTCATTTGCATGCTGATTGTTCAAAAGTACGGCGGCAGCTCTGTGGCGGACGCCGCGAAAATAGAGCGCGTGGCGGGCATCATCGCCGACACCTACCGCGCCGGCAATGAGGTGGTGGTGGTGCTCTCCGCCCAGGGCGACACCACCGACGACCTCATCGAAAAGGCGAAAGAGATCAACCCCAGCCCCTCCAAGCGGGAGCTGGACGTGCTGCTCACCGTGGGCGAGCAGATCTCCGTGGCGCTGATGGCCATGCAGCTGGAGAAAATGCACCTGCCCGCCGTCAGCCTGACCGGCTGGCAGATTGAGCTGAACACCAACGCCAGCCACGGCGCGGCGCGCATCAAGTCCATCTCCACCGAGCGCATCCGCCGGGAGCTGGACAAAAACCGCATTGTGCTCATCGCCGGCTTCCAGGGGGTCAACAAGTACGGCGACCTCACCACCCTGGGCCGGGGCGGCAGCGACACCACGGCGGTTGCCATCGCCGCGGTGCTGGGGGCGGACAAGTGCCAGATCTACACCGACGTGGACGGCATCTACACCGCCGATCCCCGCAAGGTACCCGGCGCGAAAAAGCTGGACGCCATCACCTATGACGAGATGCTGGAGCTGGCCTCGCTGGGCAGCCAGGTGCTGCACAACCGCTCCGTGGAAATGGCGAAGCGCTATCGCGTGGATCTGGAGGTGCTCTCCAGCTACGAGCGCAAGCCCGGTACAAAAGTCAAGGAGGTCGTGAAGAACGTGGAACGAATGATCATCAGCGGCGTTGCGAAGGATGCCAACATCGCCCGGATCACCGTGGCGGGCGTGCCCGATGAGCCGGGCGTGGCCTTCCGCGTGTTCTCCATCATGGGCAAGGCCAGAATCAACGTGGACATCATCTTGCAGTCCGCCGGCAGGGACGGCCGCAACGACATCAGCTTCACCGTGGCCGAGGACGACGCCGAGGCAGCCCGGGCCGCCCTGGAGGAAAACCGGGAGGCCATCGGCTGCGACCACATCGCTCTGGACCGCGACGTGGCCAAGGTCAGCGTGGTGGGCGCCGGGATGATGAACTCCTCCGGCATGGCCGTGCGCATGTTTGAGGCGCTGGCGGGCTGCCGCATCAACATACAGATGATCTCCTCCAGCGAGATCAAGCTCTCCGCCGTCATCGCCCAGGCCGACGCCGACCGTGCCGTGGCCGCCATCCACGAGAAGTATTTCGGCGAGAGCTGATGCGTTCCCGCCGCTTCAGCGGAGTTTTACGAAAGAGGCTGTTCCGATGTTGGGTTATATCCTGCAAAACTGGGTGCTGATCCTCGTCCTGGCGGCGTTTGCCATCGCGCTGCGCTACACGGTCTTTCTGGACGCCGTGACGATCCGACGCATGTATGTGCTGATCGTCGGGATCTTCCTGCTCTCCATCGACGTCTATCTGGAGTTTCTGCTCGCCGACCGGGGTACGGGGCGGGATCTGCGGATCGTGCTGATGGCGATCCGCTACAGCGCCACCCCCTTTATCGTCGCGCAGGTCATCTTCACGCTCATCAAAAAACAGAGCCGGCTCCTGTTCGTGCCCGCCATGATCCTCGCCGCGGTGGACCTGATCTCCATCTTCACCGGCATCGTCTTCCGCATTGACGCCGCCGGCGTGTTCTCCCGCGGTCCGCTGGGCATGCTGCCCTTCATCGTGGCCGGACTGTATTGCGTTGCCCTGCTCTTCATTCTCTTCCGGAACTGCAACCGGCGCGCCATGGAGATCATCCCCATCGTCTTTCTCTGCGTCGCCCTGCTCTCCGGATTGTTCTTCCCCTTCCTGTTCGGCAAGGCCTACGCGTACATTTTCTGCACCACCATCGCCGTCGCGCTGTTCGTCTACTATGAGTTTTTGATGCTCCAGCTGACGAAAAAGGATTCGCTGACAGGGCTGCTCAACCGCCATGCCTTTTACGCCGACGCAGCGAAGAATCCCGAGGACCTCTCGGCGCTGGTCTCGATCGACATGAACGGCCTCAAGGCCATCAACGACATCGAGGGCCATGCCGCCGGCGACGAGGCGCTGGTCACGCTCGCGCACTGCTTCCAGCGCGCGCTGAAGCGCCGCCAGTCCGCTTACCGCGTCGGCGGCGACGAATTCGTGATCCTCTGCCGCCGCTGCTCCTCCGACGATTTGGCCCAGCTTGTGGAGCGCCTGCGGCGCAGCGTCGCCGAAACGCCCTACAGCTGCTCCATCGGCTGCAGCGAGATCGCGGGCGGAGCGAAGCCGGTCAGCGAGATGCTCAGGGAGTCCGACGAGATGATGTACGCGGAAAAGGCCCGCCACTACGCCGACGCCGGCCGGGATCGCCGGAAGCCGGAACACCCTTAATCCTCCCCGGCCTCCAATGCCGTTGACGGAAAGCGCCCCGTCGTTTCGGGGCAGCGCGCGCAGAATGGGTCTGCGCGCGCATGGGTTTGTCTGCAGTCTGAAAGGGCGCGTTGCAAAATACGATCCATCCTGTCATTCCGAGCCAGTGCGCACTTTTCGCGAAGGCGAAAAGTCGTGGCGTGGGAATCCGTACTTCCTTTCATAGGAAAAACGGATTGCCACGGCCCCTTGCGGGGCCTC
>SVKR01000178.1 GCA_015068365.1 Oscillospiraceae bacterium | reverse complement strand
TAGCGAATAGAGGTACACCTGCCTTTCGGTTTTGTCTGAGCAACTCAACCCTAACACAGGTACTCTCTATTCGCTATTCTTTTTTTGCTATCTGTCACACATCATTGTAGAACCTACAAACTTTTTTCAACGGGCGCGCCGCCGCGGCGGGGCAGGGCTGTGCTGCGCCAGGGCAACGCCGAGCGTCACGATCAGCGTGAGGATCACCAGCGCCAGGGCCACGGTGCCGTAGCGCATGGGCAGCAGAAAGCGCTGCATCAGATAGGCGTGATAGCCCAGCAGGGACGCGAAGCTGACGCAGACGGGGACGTGGACGAGCGTGATGAACTGAAAGGCAAAGGCCACGGAGAGCACGTCGGCGAGAAAGAAATAGCGGTCGTGCATGTGGGGCAGAAGGAAGGGGACCGCCACGCAGATCAGAAGCGCGCTGACGAGAAGGGCGCGGTTGTCCAGCTCGCGCCGCCGCAGGAAGCAGAGGACATACAGCACCAGCAGAAAGGCAAAGGCCGCGGCGATGCCCAGCTTTGAAAGCATCTCCGCATTTTGCGCACCTGTGGCGAAGGCGAAGATGGAGGAGGAGTTGTAGTTCAGCGCGTCGCCGACGCTGCCGGCCTGGTTGAAGTACAGCAGCAGCGTGGACAGAAACGGGCGTCCCATCGCCACCGCCGGCAGCACCGTCACGACGTAGGTGACAGGGAAAAAGGCGAGGTGCCACCATTTCATCTTTCTGGCGAAGAGGAACAGCAGAAACACCGGCATGAGAAAAATGGCCTGCAGCTTAAAGGCAAAGCTCAGCGCAATGAAGCAGACGGAGGCGATGGGCCTGTCTGCCAGCGCGAAATAGAGGCTCCAGACGGCGAAAGCGCCGTAAATGCTGTCGCACTGGCCCCAGTACGCGCCGTTGAGCACCACGGTGGGGAGAAAGAGCGTCACGAAAAAGGCGCCCAGAATCTTGCCGTCATTGTCCGTGAACAAGCGGGTCAGGCGCAGTACGCCCCAGGCCAGCACGACATCAAAGAGAATGCTGAGCAGCTTGATGAGATAGAGGTCACGGATGGTGCTGTAAGAGAAGAGGGCGAGAAAATACAGATAAGGAACATTGTAGTTTCCGATGTTCCATTTCAGACCCCGGAAGCCTCCCTGTTCTCCCAGCGTTTTTACCCAACGGGTCAGAAAATACTGATAATCCAGCGTCTCATGCTCCATGCAAGCACCCCGCAGCACCATGGCCGCCAGGATCAGCGCCGCGGCGGCGAACAGGGCACCCCGGCGGCGCAGCGCGCCCTCCGCCCACAGGATCACAAAGGCCAGCACACCCAGCACCAGCAGACCGAAATATGCCTCCATGCCGAAAAACCTCCGAAAAAACAAAAACGGCAGGGACACCTGCCGCAAAAAAGCTATTGACAAGCATTTTACCGCATGATAAAATAACTTGCTATGTTCACGAAGAGAAGGGGATATTTCTCCACTATCTTCGATTGTTATTCTACCACAGAATCCGCAAAAATCAATCCCAAATGTGAAATAACCAACAACCACCCCACGCGTATCGAATCAATGCAAAGGAGTGATGGCCGCAATGCCAAAGGACGTCTATTACGGCAAGACGCTGCGCAAAAGTTTTGCCCGTACCCCCGAGATCCAGGAGATGCCGCACCTGCTGGAGGTTCAGAAGAATTCCTACCAGTGGTTTCTGGAGACCGGTCTGAAGGAGGTCTTCGACGAGGTCGAATCCGTCACGGACTATTCCGGCAACCTGGAGCTGAGCTTCGTCAGCTATTCCATGAACGAAAATCCCAAGTACAGCGAGCAGGAGTGCAAGGCCCGTGACGCCACGTATGCCGCGCCGCTGAAGGTGGGCGTGCGCCTGCGCAACAAGGAGACGGAGGAGATCAAGGAGCAGGAGATCTTCATGGGGGATTTCCCCATCATGACCGCCGGCGGCACCTTTATCATCAACGGCGCGGAGCGCGTCATTGTCTCCCAGATCGTCCGCTCTCCCGGCATCTATTTTGACAAGACCACGGACAAGGCGCTCATTTCCGTCTATGCCACCACCATCATCCCGTATCACGGCGCATGGCTGGAGTTTGAGACGGACGCCAACGACGTCTTCTATGTCCGCATTGATAAAAACCGCAAGATCCCCGTGACCTGGCTCCTGAAGGCCATGGGCCGTTACGATGAGAACGACCCCAGCACCTGGCTTTCCTGCTGCGACACTGTGGCCGGCTGCGTCACCAACGAGATGATCAAGGAGATCTTCGGCGACGATGTGCGCCTCAACGCCACCTTTGAGAAGGACACCTGCCCCACCCGGGAAGAGTGCCTGATCGAGATCTACAAAAAGCTGCGCCCCGGCGATCCCCCGACGGTGGACAGCGCGGAAACGCTGCTGAACGGTCTTTTCTATGACCACCGCCGCTACGACATCTCCAATGTGGGCCGCTATAAGTTCAATAAGAAGCTGGCCATCGCCGCCCGCATCAGCGGCCACAAGCTGGCCATGCCCGTCGCTGACCCCGACACCGGCGAGGTGCTTGCCGAGGCAGGGGAGATCCTGAGCCGCGAGCGCGCCGATGCCATCCAGGCCGCCGGTGTCACCGAATGCTGGCTGGACGTGGACGGCAAGAGCGTGCACGTGTTCACCAACGGCATGGTGGATATGGCGAAGTACGTGGACTTCGACCCGGCGGAGCTGGGTGTGAAGGAAAAGGTGCGCGGCATCATCCTCAAGAGCCTGCTGGAGCAGTACAGCGGGGAAGAGCTGCGTGAGCAGATCGTCAGCCACATGGACGTCCTGGTGCCCAAGCACATCATTCTGGACGATATTTTCGCATCGGTCAACTATCTCAACTGCCTCGCCAACGGCATTGGCGAGGCGGACGACATCGACCATCTGGGCAACCGCCGCATGCGCAGTGTCGGCGAGCTGCTGCAGAACCAGTTCCGCATCGGGTTCTCCCGCATGGAGCGCGTGATCCGCGAGCGCATGACATTGCAGGATCTGGACATCGTCACCCCCCAGAGTCTTATCAACATCCGTCCTGTGACGGCTGCGATCAAGGAGTTCTTCGGCTCCAGTCCGCTGAGCCAGTTCATGGACCAGACGAACCCGCTGGCCGAGCTGACCCACAAGCGCCGTCTCTCCGCCCTCGGCCCCGGCGGCCTGAGCCGTGAGCGCGCCAGCTTCGACGTGCGTGACGTGCACTACAGCCACTATGGCCGTATGTGCCCCATTGAGACGCCGGAAGGCCCCAACATCGGCCTGATCTCCTATCTGGCCTCCTTTGCCCGCGTCAATGAGTACGGCTTCCTCATCACGCCCTACCGCCGCGTGGAGCATATCGTGGACGCCGACGGCAAGGTGCAGTGCCATCTGACGGACGACGTGGAGTATATGACCGCCGACGTGGAGGACCGCTACACCGTCGCCGAGGCCACGGAGCCTGTGGACGAAAACGGCAACCTCATCAACAGCCGTATCACCTGCCGCCACCGCGACGAGATCATTGAAGTGGACCGCGAGCGCGTGGACTATGTGGACGTTTCGCCCCGCATGATGGTCTCCATCGCCACGGCCATGATCCCCTTCCTGGAGAACGACGACGCAAACCGCGCCCTGATGGGCGCCAACATGCAGCGCCAGGCCGTGCCGCTGATGACCACCCAGGCCCCCATCGTCGCCACCGGCATCGAGCACAAGTGCGCCGTGGACTCCGGCGTCGTGGTGCTGGCGGAGGGCGACGGCATCGTCACCCGCGTGTCCGCCACCAATATCTCCGTCAAGTACGACAGCGGCGATATCAAGGAATATCACCTTATTAAATATGCCCGCTCCAACCAGTCCACCGCCTTCAACCAGCGTCCCATCGTGGATGCCGGCGAGATTATCAAGAAGGGCGACGTGCTGG
>SVKR01000177.1 GCA_015068365.1 Oscillospiraceae bacterium | reverse complement strand
TGCCGCCTGCTCAGGCAGCAGGCTGAGCGCCTTGTTGCGCCGCTCGGGAGCATGGAAAAGGCACAGGTGCGCGCGCTGGCTGCCGATCTTGGCCTGCTCTCCGCGCAAAAGCCGGACAGCATGGAGATCTGCTTCATCCCCGACAAGGACTACTGCGCCTGGCTGGCCCGGCGCGCAGCGCTGCCCGCACCGGGCAACTTCGTCTGCGGCGGCGCGGTGCTGGGGCGGCACGAGGGCATCCACCGCTGGACGGTGGGGCAGCGCATCCCGGGCCTTTACGACGGGGAGAAGCGCTATGTCCGCGCCATCTGCGCCGAGACCGGGGAGATCGAAGTCGGGCCGGAGGAGGCCTTGTGGCAGACGGAGGTGCCGGCTGCGGACTTCCACTGGCTTATCGACCCGCCGGCCGGGCCGCTGCGATGCAGCGTCAAGGTGCGGCACACCCGCACGGCGGAGGCCCCCTGCACGGCCTGCCCGGAGAAAAACGGCGCCGTGCGCATCGTCTGCGACACGCCCGTGCGCGCTCCGGCCCCGGGGCAGAGCGCCGTGCTGTATGACGGCGAGCGCTGTCTCGGCGGCGGCTGGATCCGCCCGCTGGAACCCCAAGAATAAAGCATCCCCGGCCTTGGAAGGCCGGGGATGCTCAAGCTGTCGACAAAGCGTCGACAGCTTGAAAGTCTCTGTCCTAGATAATAGTTGATGTGCATGTTCATGCAAATACCCTCTGATATTACTCGAAATATTCATTCTGTATTCATTTTCGATAATCATGGGTAAAGAGGGCTTTTTCAAGGCAGATAAAGGGCAAGACGGTTTGTCTTGCCCTTTATCAGTATTCATTATCATTTGTTATTTAAGATTCTTAACCATTCTTGTCGCAATAGCAAGGGCTTGTTCACGTGTGGCCTGTGCATATCCGATTGCTACCTCCGCGTCTGTTGTCGCTCTCGGTGCAAAAGTATTATTGCCAACACCGTTTATGATACCATTCGCCGCCATGAAGTAAACACTCGGCTTTGCCCAATCAGATATTTTTGCGTCATCCGCAAAAGGCGAGGGCATAGTAAACATAGCATTAAAGGTATCTGCAAACTCGCCGTCCTTGCTCATTTCCCACCCATCTATCGCTATCTTTTTATATACCCTTGTCAGCATTGTCGCCGCTTGTTCTCTGTTCAACAGGGTATCAGGGTGAAAAGTGCTCGCACTTGTTCCAGTGGTAATGCCTACTTGATATGCCTTTAGCACCTCAACATCATTTGTATCCGTAAAGGGATTGACAGCTACGGGGCTTGCCTTTTCACCTGAAAGAGCCTCATAGGCCCTGACGCTCACAGCGGCAAACTCTGCTCTTGTAATCGGCCTTGTAAGGTCGGCATCTCTCAAGCTATCAGGGATAAGTCCTAATTTGTCTGCCTCCGCAAGTTCAGCCAAAGCCCATTGTGAAGCGGTGAAATCCACCTTTTCATTGAGCGTCAGCATATTGGACCAGTCGCTGTAGCGGGAGTTGCCCTCCGCGTCCGCGCCACTGTAGCGGGCGCGGGCCTTGACCTCGCTGTCAACGTGGAGTTCGTCAACATACTGTGTTTCAAAAACGCCGTTCCAAGAGTCGCCATCTTGCTCGTAATTAGGCGAATAATTCAGGCCGCTCTCCTGCCATTCACCACCATCAATGGAGAATTGCAGAGCAATACCGCCGATATACCCGGCCTGATTGTAACCCAATTCGTGATTTTCAAAGTAATCAATGGCGTTTAGAACGTTTGCGGGGGTCTGCACTGTGACCTCCAGCCAGACATAGCCCTCTCCGTCATCGTGGATTTCCAATTTGGAGATAACAGGGGCAGTTTTCAGGTCTGCCGCAGTCGGCGCAGTTGCCGCCATAGCAGACATAGGGAATAGGGATAGCGCCAATAAAAGCACAAGAATTGTTGATATAATCTTCCTTTTCATGAGATTTGTCCTCCATTCTATGCAATATTATTGAATAATAGTCGCTACTGTAAATCATATTATACAATATCTATGTCTATATTGCAAGAGACGCATCGCATTTTCACGCATTATTTTTGTGCTTTTTCACCAAACGCATTATGCCATCTGCGTATCGTCAAGAATGTGTATTTTTATGCACTTAATATTTTCATCAACTATTATCTAGGACAGAGACGCTTGAAAAGCAAAAACCGAAACATTCAAAAATGTTCCGGTTTTTGCGAAGATTGAACGTGCAGGGGGACTCCCGTCCCCCCTCACACCCCCCCATGCAAAACGGTTGCTTTACAAAACAGGGGTTGTCTACAGTCTGAGCATCCCCGGCCCTTCCAGGCCGGGGATGCTGCATATATTGAATTACAGCACTTCGTAGAGCTTGATGACCAGCCCCTCCGGGCCGGGGACCCCCTCGCCCGCGAAGGCGCGGCGGTGGAGGTAAGGTGCCAGGGCGGCGCTGTCCGTCCAGAAGGTGGGGACGGTCCGGAACGGGGCGCCGGGCGCCATGGGCTCGGTGAACCAGCCGTTGTTCTCAATGAAGATCTGGCAGGGCTGACCGGCGCTGTCCTCCCCGCGCAGCATATAGCGGGCGCACATGTGGCGCACGCCGGAGAGGTTCACGGTCTGCACGTCGCAGGCGCCGGGGCAGACATCGCCCCGGAAGATCTCACCCCGCGCGGTGCCGCCGAAGGGGATGCTGACCACCTCGCCGCCGGGGCCGGTCAGCCGGGTGATGGCGGAGGGTTCAAAGGTGACGAAGACCTCCAGGATCAGCTTTTTCTCCATGCCGCCGTCCTCACTCCGCCAGATACTTCTTGCGGCTGTACTCGTACACCTCGTCGTTGAAGGCGGGGGTGGTGCGGCGGAAGGAGACCATGCCCGTCAGCGAGGGCTTGCCGGGCTGGCAGAAGCGGTCCACAAAATCGCGGGCGGCCTGGCGCTGCTCCGCTTCGCTGCGCTCGGGGATGTCGGTCTCCTCCGGGAAGACGCAGAGCAAAATCTTGTCGCCGTAATTATCGTAAAGGTAGCCGATGTCGTTCATGGCCTGGGGGGCCCACAGGTCAAAGCCGCCGTCAATGTAGCACTGGATGCGGTCGGCGTTGTGGCCGCAGGAGTGCAGCAGCGTCCGCCGGCCCTTGGCGTGGATGTGGTCGGTGATCTGCTTCATGTAGGGCACGAACAGCTCATAGGCCACGTCCATGGAGAAGAAGGGGGCCTTCTGCGCGCCCCAGTCGTCGTGGATCTCGATGAGGTCCAGCGCAGGCCAGTATTCGCACAGCTTGTCGACCACCTTGATGCCCATTTCGGTCGTGGCGGCGAACAGGTCCTTCACCGCGTCGGTCTGCTCGTCGTCAATGAGGGCCATGGCGGCGGGCATGAAGTCCATGAAGGAGATCAGCCGCTCAAACCAGAAGCCGTTGACGAAGGAGAACAGCGCCGGGAAGCGGGGGTCGATGACGTTTTCCTGCGCGGCGGCGGCCCAGTCCCAGGCGGTGACGTCCGGGATCTTGATGAGCTTGCGCCAGTTGTTCACATCGTCCATCAGGGGGGCGCCGGGCTCCACGATGGAGCCGCCCGCGTCCGGCACAAAGCGCCAGCGGATGCCGAAAATGTCCGTGACGTCCTGGTGGCGGCCGCGGCCGAGGGTGTTGGTGTAGAGATTGGGCTGCATGGACAGCGTCTCGCGGATGCTGGGCATCCAGTAGGGGTGCCGTTCGTCAAACATGGCGTCAAAGTTGGCGCGGGGCGTCACCGGGGTGTTGTAGATGGGCGTGTCATTCCCGATGCCGAGCATGTTGGGCCGGGTGCCGACCACCTGCTTTTCGCTCTCGGTAAAAGGGATTTTCCGATACATGGCGCGAACCTCCTGCGAAAGTTTCAAAATTACAAGTATCAGTATAGCACGTTGATAAATAAATAGCAATCATTTTTCCGGGAATTTCAGCGTTTTTGCCGGAGCACGGCGGCGGGCATGCGCGGCGGAATGCCTAAAAAATATTGCAGTTTGCGCCCCCGGCGGGGGGATTTTTTGAATTGCGGTGGAAAAATGGCCGCCGCGGGTGTAGAATAAGAAAAAAACCGGAGGTGGCACGGCCATGATGACGAACGACAACCGACCCTTTGTGTATGAAAAGCACCAGCTGATCGAGACGATCTGCCAGCTGCGCTTCCCCACCATCCTCTCCATCGACACGAAGGAGCCGGCGGATTTTCAGGACACCATCCGCGCCGCCTTCCCCCGCTATGCCTGCCAGATGGACCAGGTCAACGGCCCGGACGGCAAGGCCGCGCAGGTGCGCAACCACAGCTTCATCACCGCCGACGGCGCGTTCAAGCTGAGTCTGACCAAGGACTTCATCGCCCTGTCCACCATGCGCTATCCCGGCTGGGAGGACTTTGCCCACATGCTGGATGAGCCGCTGGGGCAGTTCATCCGGGTGTATCAGCCCGCCTATTTCGAGCGGATCGGCCTGCGCTTTCTCAACGCAGTCTCCCGCGAGCAGCTTGGGCTGACACACCGGCGCTGGAACGACCTGCTGCAGCCGGCGTATCTGAGCATCCTGGACGACGACACGGTGGACGAAGCCGGGGTGGTCAAGTGCTCCGTGGACATCGAGCGGCGGCTGGACGGGCGCTGCGGGCTGAAGCTGCACGCCGGGCCGGGGAACATCCGCCGCCAGATCCGCGACGCCGGCGGCGTGCGCACCGTCCAGGAGCAGGAGACCCGCTTCATTCTGGACCTGGACGTGTACATCGGCGGCAGCACCCAGCTCAACGCCGCCGCGGAGGCGCTGGAGCAGCTGCACCTGGCCGCCGACCGGGTGTTCTCCGACGCCATCACCGACGTGCTGCACGAGGCCATGGAGCCCGTGGTGAAGTGAGGCGCAAAGCGCGCGATTTGATGATTTTTCCACGGTTTCCGCTGAAAAACTGCGCATACTATTTAGGCAGAAATCAAGCGGAAAACGGAGGGACAACATGAAAACAATGGACTTTTTGAAGGGCATGGGCGCCGGCATGGTGGTCGGCGCGGCGCTGGGCATGGTCGTCGCGCCCGAAAAGCGCGGCGGCAAAAAGCGGCTCAGCCGCATGTTCCGCGCCGCCGGCGACGTCATCGAGGACATCAGCGGCGCCATCGGTCTTTGAAAAAAACCTGTAAAATTCGCAAAAATAGCTTGCATTTTGTTTTTGGCTGTGCTAACATACTAAGGCGCGTTGAACGTATGCGCCGTTAGCTCAGCTGGATAGAGTGTCTGGCTACGGACCAGAAGGTCAGGGGTTCGAATCCCTTACGGCGTGCCAAGAATCATCCCCCGCCATTCGGCGGGGGATGATTCTTTATACGGATGCGGGTCGAACCCCTGACCCAAAACGCGAAGCGTTTTTTGAGCGAAGCAACGCGGAGCGGATCAAGCTGCGAAGCAGGCCGCGGAGCGGCAGGCTTCGCAGGGGTTCGAATCCCTTACGGCGTGCCAAGAATCATCCCCCGCCATTCGGCGGGGGATGATTCTTTATACGGATGTGGGTCGAACCCCTGACCCAAAACGCGAAGCGTTTTTTGAGCGAAGCAACGCGGAGCGGATCAAGCTGCGAAGCAGGCCGCGAAGCGGCAAGCTTCGCAGGGGTTCGAATCCCTTACGGCGTGCCGCGGGTATGCGGACCCGCCGCCGCCCCCTGCGCCGCCGCAGTGACCGGGAAAAACGGCATCTCCCGCTTCGCGCTGCCGGACGTGCCGCCCGGCGGAAAAAGACCCCCGGGGGTGCTTGTATTTTCCGGCTGAGTGTGTTATAAATTTAATTATCGGGATAACACAACTTCATCAGAACAGGAGAATACGATCAATGAATATGGATCTCTGGGTGCGCGAGCAGATCGCGACACAGGACAAAAAGGCAATGCCGCTTCTGAGCTATCCGGCGGTGCAGCAGCAGTTCATCACCGTGGACCAGCTCATCCACTCCTCCAGCGAGATGGCGCTGGGCGTGCGGCTGATGGCGGACCGGTACAACATGCCCTTTGCCACCACGTATATGGACCTGTCCATCGAGGCGGAGGCCTTCGGCGCCAAGTGCACCTATCACACCGACGACATCCCCACCATCACGGGCCAGCTCATCTCCACCCAGGAGGAAGCCGACGCCCTGGCCGTGCCCGAAGTGGGCGCCGGGCGCACGGGCAAGGTGCTGCGCGCGCTGGGCAAGACGCTGACGCTGGTGAACGACCGGCCCGTCTTCGCCAACTGCACCGGGCCCTTCTCCCTGGCCGGCCGTCTGATGGACGTGAACGAGGTGCTGCTCATGACCTATGAGGAGCCGGAGCTGGTGCACACCGTGCTGGAGAAATGCACCCAGTTCCTGCTGAAGTATATCAAGGCCATGAAGGACCTGGGCGCCAACGGCGTCATCATGGCCGAGCCGCTGGCCGGACTGATGAACTCCGGGGCCATGCAGGAGTTTTCCAGCGACTATGTCCGCCGCATCATCGATGAGCTGCAGGACCGCGACTTCGTCTTCGTCTATCACAACTGCTCCAACGCCATCGAGAAGAAGGTGGACGCCGTCATCTCCACCGGCGCGCGGATGTACCACTTCGGCGAGCGGGCGGACATGTGGAAGCTGCTCAACTCCATGCCGCGGGACGTGATCGTGATGGGCAACATCAGCCCCTCCGCCGTGTTCCTGTGCGACAGCACCGACAAAATGGCGCTGGATACCCAGTATCTGCTGCGCAAGTGCATGGTCTTCGAGAACTTCATGATCTCCTCCGGCTGCGACATCCCCGCCAATACGCCGCTGGCGAACATCGACAAGTTCTTCGAGGTCATCAACCTGGGCTACCACAAGGCGCGGCTGTGGGGCCAGATCAGCCGGGCCTATCCCCACAACCCCGAAACCGCCAGCTATCTGAAGCAGCCTTAATCGGCCTGCGCGCATAACAAGGCACCGCCTCGGTGGAGGCGGTGCCTTTTGCGTTTTGCGCGTTTACTTGCTCTCGTCGATGCCCTTTCTGGCCGATGCTCGTGCAGCCGAAGGCCTCCCGGGTGTGTTTCCCCCTGCGTTTCCGGTCATGCTACAGGGTTATTTTGAAGTCCCGGGGCGGAAGCGAATGCCTCCGTCGCTGAGGATCACCAGATCCCCGGGAAAGTCGTTGCGGTAGTCCACCGTGAGCTCCTCCGGCGCGGGAAGGGGCGCGTCCGGCGCGGGCAGCGCCATCACCGAGACCTCGGCGCCGTCCCAGTCAGCGACGTCGGCCTCGCTCCAGCGGTCGGGCGCGAGGGGGACGCCGCGGCAGACGATGTAGATTATGACGCGCTCCGATCCGTCGGTCAGCGCCGCGGCGGCCAGGGCGTCCAGATCCTGCGCGTCCACGGGCAGCACATCGCCCAGGAAAGCCGTCGCCCACGGCCACTCCGGCTTTTCCTCCTGCCAGGCCGGGGCGTAGCGCTCCGCCACGGCGCAGCAGCCCACGCAGCTGCCCGGCGGGAGGCCCAGCGCCGTCTCCGCCGCGCCGACGCAGCGGCGGCGGAACTCCTCCGCGCGCTCGGAGGTGAAGACCGCGCCCGTCACGGTGTTGACGGCGAAGGCATAGGTCTCCCCGCCGGCGCGGAACGTGCCCTCGACGTAGTCCGATGGCATGAGCGTGGACGCGTCGGGCCGCAGGGTGTCCACGCGGCAGTCCGTGATCTCGCCGCCGCCGTGCGCGGCCAGGTATTCCTTCATGCGCTCTCGCCCGGCTGCGCGCTGGGCGTCATCCGCGCCGCCGCAGCCGCTGAGCAGCGCGAGGGCCAGCGCCCCGGCGCACAGCGCGGCGCAGCACCGCGCCGGACGATGGAAAGACATGGCGATTCACCTCCGGATGGAATTTCTCACAGACATTATACACGCTCTGTACGCATTTGTCACGGACTGAGTGGCGCGGCGCGATTGATGAAAGAATGATGCAATGCGCCGCTAAACTATGGAACAAATCCCGGGCGGTTTCGTCTGACAGCATAGAAGCATAGAAAAACGGAGGACAACATGAAAAAGAACCGACTGATTTCCCATATACTGGCCGGAGCGCTGTGCGTTTCGCTTCTGGCCGGGCTTGCCGGCTGCGGCGACAAAAAAGCCGCGGACGACCCCGCCGCCACCCCCGCCCCGGGCGGCCAGGCGGCCGCGGCGGAGACCGAGTATGTCTACACGCCCACCTATGTGGACGTGCAGGGCGAATTTGACAACAGCTTTGACAACCTGGTCTACCGCGACGGACGCTTCCTCGCCAGCGTCTACGCCAAGGTGGGCGAGCGGGAGCTGAAGGAGGGCGAGGTATTGCAGTGGGAGGGCCAGAACTGGATCTACGGCGAGAAGCTCTACTGGCTGGACCTGGACGGCCGGATCGAGGAGGTCACCGGCTTTCAGCCCGTGCCCGTCCCCGAAGGCCAGGACGACGCCGGGGCCTACATGCAGCGCATGATGCTGACCCCCGACGGGGACATCCTCACCGTGGAGAGCACCTTCCGCAGCTGGTACGACGGCCCGGAGGACGAGGACGCGGAGCTTTACTCCGACGAGTGGTTCGCCCGCGGCTATGACCAGTACCTGCACACCGAGCAGCACACCTATCTGCGCACGCTCAGCCCCGACGGCACCGAGAAGCACACCGCCGACCTCACCGGTCTGGCCGGGGAGGACGTGGAATACTTCTACCTCAACGACATCGAGACGGACGAGGTCGGGCGCGTGTACTGCTGCGCGGAGCAGAGCATCTATGTCCTGGACAGCGAGGGCCAGCTTCTGCATGAGATCAGCGGGGACACCTGGTTCGAGACGCTTCTGCCCATGGGCGACGGCAGCATCGCCGTCAGCTTCTGGGGCGACAACGGCCCGGTGCTGGCCCCCATCGACCCGGAGACCGGCAAGCTGGGCGAGGGCATAAAGATGCCCGGCAACATTTACAACATGGCGCAGAACCTGGCCGGCGGCTATGACATCTGCTACACCGACGGCAGCAATCTGATGGGCTATACCCTGGCCGACGGCACGCAGGAGAAGATCCTCAACTGGATCAACTGCGACGTGGAGGACGCCCGCAACACCGTCATCCTGCCGGACGGCCGGATCATGACCATGGAGTCTGAGTACAACGACGACTACACCAAATGCGACATGCGCATGGTCTTCCTGGACAAGGTGCCCGCGTCCTCCGTGCCGCAGAAGACGAAGCTGGTGTTCGCCACCCAGGCGCTGGATTATATGACGCGCAGCGCCATCGTCGAGTTCAACCGCAAAAATGACGAATACCGCATTGAACTGCGGGATTACTCCGAGTATAATACGGAAGAGGACTACTCCGCCGGGCTGACCAAGCTGACCACGGAGATCATGGCCGGCACGGTGCCGGACATCCTGGACTTGAACGGCATCCCCGCGCAGAAGCTGGCCTCCCGCGGCCTTCTGGCCGACCTCTATCCCCTCCTGGACGCGGATGAAGAGCTGGGGCGCGACGCCATCTTCCCCAGCATCCTGCAGGCCCTGGAGCAGGACGGCCACCTGTACCGCACCACCTCCGGCTTCCGCATCAGCACCCTGGTCGGCGCGCGCAGCGTGGTCGGCCCCGGCCCGGGCTGGACGCTGGCGCAGTACAAGGCCGCGCTGGCAGGCATGCCCGAGGGCTGCACGCCGCTGAGCGAGTACACCACCCGCGACCTCATCCTGAACCAGATGCTGCGCATGTCCATGGACGAGCTCATCGACTGGGACAGCGGCAAGTGCAGCTTCGATTCCCCGGTGTTCCGGGACATTCTGGAGCTGGCCGCCCAGTTCCCCGAGGAGTATGAATGGGAGGAAGACCGCGTCTGGACCGAGGAGGACGACGAGCCCAACCGCATCGCCGCCGGGCGGCAGATGCTTCTGCAGGCCGAGCTGGACGACTTCAACACCGTGCAGATGTACAACGCCATGTTCGGCGGCGAGGCCAGCTTCATCGGCTATCCGGTGAGCGAGGGCGTGGGCAACGCGCTGGTGCCCAATGAGGGCGGCTATGCCATCTCTGCCAGCTGCGCCCATCCGGAGGTGGCCTGGCAGTTTGTCCGCAAGACCTTTACCAAGGACTTTCAGACCCAGCGGGGCTGGGGCTTCCCCAGCAACCGGGCGGCCTTTGATCAGCGGCTGAAGGAGGCCATGACCCCAGAATATGAGAAGGACGCCAACGGCAACTACCGCCTGGACGAAAACGGCGAGAAGATCGAACTGAGCCGCGGCGGCTGGGGCTGGGGCAGCATGCAGGTGGAGTTTTATGCCCTCACCCAGGCCGAGGCCGACCAGATCATGGCCCTCATTGACGGCACCACTCGTGTGCTGGACGAGGGCGACGAGGAGATCATGAACATCATCCTGCAGGACACGCAGCCCTACTTCGCCGGGCAGAAATCCCTGGACGACGTGGTGCGCCAGCTGCAGAGCAAGATGAACATTTACATCAACGAACAGAGATAAAACCGGACTGACAGCCCCTCCCGACATTCGACGGGAGGGGCGCGGAGAGCAATGAAACTGAGGGAACGCAGCGGAAAATGGAAGGATTTTGCCAGGAGCTTGTGCTTTTTAAGCCCAAGCTTTCTTGGCGTTTTCCTCTTTTTCGTGCTGCCCTTCGCCGTGGTGGTGAAGTACGCCTTCACCAACCCCGCCGGGGAGCAGGTGGGCTTTCAGAACTTCCTCAGTCTGCTGAAAAACCCGGTGTTCAAAATGGCGGCGGGCAACACCCTGCGCTTTTCCGCTGTGGCCGTGCCGCTGAGCGTGGTGCTGGCCATCGCGCTGGCGCTGATGCTGGAGTGCCGCATCCCGATGAAAAGCGCCTTCCGCAGCTTTTTCCTCAGCCCCATGATGGTGCCGGTGGCCTCCGTGGTGCTCATCTGGCAGGTGCTGTTCAGCTATAACGGCACGGTCAACGTGCTGCTCTCCGCGCTGGGCCGGCCCGCCCTGGACTGGCTGAACAGCGAGCGGGCGCCGCTGGTGGTGCTGCTGCTGTTTCTGTGGAAAAACCTGGGCTACAACATGATCTTGTTCATGGCGGGCCTGGCCAACATCCCCCGCGAGCTGCTGGAGGTGGCGGACGTGGAGGGCGCCAGCGGGGCGTACAAGTTTTTCGCCATCAAGCTGCGCTATCTCTCCCCCACGGTGCTGTTCGTCACCATTTTGTCGCTCATCAACTCCTTCAAGGTGTTCCGGGAGGTCTATCTCCTGGCGGGGAACTATCCCTATGAGTCCCTGTACACGCTGCAGCACTTCATGAACAATATGTTCAACGCGCTGGATTACCAGAAGCTCTCCGCCGCGGCGCTCATCATGGCGGTGTTCATGGTGGGGCTCATCGCGCTGCTGTTCGCGGTGGAGGACTGGTTCGGAAAGGACGTGGAGGGATGAAGAAAAAGCACTATTTCGGCCGCGGCGCCATGTTCCTGCTGTGCGCGGTGTTCGCCGTGCTGTTTCTGCTGCCCACGGTGCTGACCATCACCAACTCCTTCATGAGCGAGTCGGAGATCAACTCCAACTACGGCATGGTGTTCGACACCACCACCGGCGGCTATGTCTCAAAGCACGTCAATCTGAAATTCATCCCGGACAAGGTCACCTTTTCGCAGTACGTCACCGGGCTGGTCAAGTCCCCCACCTATCTCATCAAATTCTGGAACAGCGTCATCCTGGTGGCGCCCATCGTGGTGTTCCAGGTGGCCATCGCCGCCGTGGCGGCGTACAGCTTCACCCGCTGGCGGGGCAAGGTGCGCAGCCTCATCTTCTTTTTCTACGTGATTTTGATGCTGATGCCCTATCAGGTGACGCTGGTGCCCAACTATCTCGTGGCGGAGCGGCTGGGCCTGCTGAATACCCGCTGGGCCATCATACTGCCGGGCATCTTCGCGCCCTTCTCCGTCTTCCTCCTCACCAAATTCATGCGGCGCATCCCCTATGCGCTGATCGAATCGGCGAAGATCGACGGCGCGGGCGAGTGGCAGATCTTCACCCGCATCTGCCTGCCCCAGTGCCGCTCGGCCCTGTTTTCCATCGCCATTCTGGTGTTCATCGACTACTGGAACATGGTGGAGCAGCCCATCGTCCTGCTCAGCGACGCGGACAAGCAGCCGCTGAGCGTCTATCTCTCCTCCATCAACGCCGGAGAGATCGGGCTGGCCTTTGCCATGGCCGTCATCTATATGGTTCCCTCGCTGCTGATCTTCCTGAAGGGGGAGGAATATCTCGTGGAGGGCATCGCACATCAGGGAAGTGTGAAGGGGTAAGAGCTTATGGAACAGAAACCGAAAAAAAGAGAATGGGTCAAAAACGCCGCGATCATCTTCCTCGCGGTGATGCTGGTGCTCACCTTCTTCTCCAACACCATCATGAACCGCACCCTGCCGGAGGTGGTGACCCGCTATGTCGAGCCCGGCTCCATCGACGCCAAGGTGCGCATCAAGGGCACCGTCGCCGCGCAGGAGAGCTATGAGGTCATCATCGACCAGACCCACACGGTGGCCAGCGTCGCCGTGAAGGTGGGGCAGCCGGTCAGCACCGGGGATCTGCTCTTCACCCTGGAAGCCGGCGACAGCGAAGAGCTGGACGCGGCGAAAAAGCAGCTGCAGCAGCTGACCATCGGCTATGAACGGACGCTTCTGAGCGCCACGGACGCCGACTACGCCCTGCAGAACCGCGACATCGAGCTGGCGCGCAATGCGCTGGAGCGCGCCATCAACAAGCGCGACGGCCTGGTGGTGGCGCCGGAGGAGCTCTCCGCCGCCGCCGATATCGTCACGGCGCGGCAGAACGACGTGAACGCGGCGAAACTGCTGACGAAGCAGTACGCCGCTGAGCTGAAGACCGCCCAGTACGGCATGAACCACTCCTCTCCGGGCAGCAGCGGCGGCGGGGGCGGCGGGTCCTCCGCGGGACTGAGCGCCCAGGTGACCGCGGCGCGCGCCGCGCTGGAGACCGCGGCGAACGAGCTGCGGGCCGCCCGCCTGGCCTACGGCGTGAACGACAGCGTAAACGGACGGTATTACAAGCTGAAGCAGGACGCGCTGGACCGCATCAAGGCCGCAAAGCCCCTGCCCGCCGGCACCGCGCCGCTCACCGGCGCGGAGGAGCGCGAGATCCTCGCCGCGCTGGACCAGGAGCTGCCCACGGACAGCAAGGTCACGCTGACGGCGCGGGAGCGGGAATATTTCGTGATGATGCCCTATTACATCCGCCTGGTGGCCTCGGACTACGCCGTGACGGCGGACACCGACCCGATGTATGTGGACCGGATGGAGCGGTACGAGGCCTATGAGAAGGTCAACACCGCCAAGGACAACTATGCCGCGGCCGAGCTGCGGCTGCAGGACGCGCAGAACGCGCTGCGCGATTCCCAGGGCGACTATTCCTACGACGGCGGCACCAGCTATGACGGCAAGCCCTACTCCTACTGGGAGCGGGAGGTGCAGCGCGTCGAGCAGCTTTACGACCAGGCGCAGACCCGCCAGGCCGACGCCGAGGAGGCCGAGGCCAAGGCCAAGGAGGCCGAGCAGGCGCTGAAGGACAAAGCCAAGGAATGGGAAACTGCCCAGAGCGAGGTGGAGGCCTGTCAGCGGGATCTGGAAAACAAGATCTTCGATCTCAGCGAGAAGCAGAAATCCGACGGCAAAGCCCAGAAGCTGGAGGCGCTGGACCTGCGCGAGCAGCAGCTGGAGATCGACGAATGCAAGAAAAAGATCGAGAAATTCTCCGAAAACTCCGCGACGGAGGTGCGCGCAAAGGTCAACGGCACCGTGTCCGCCATCTCTGTCAGCGCCGGGCGCAAGGCCGAGGCGGGCAAGACCCTCGCCACCGTGGAGGTCAGCGACATGGGCTATACCCTGAGCGCCACGGTCTCCGCCGACCAGGCGCGGCTGCTGCACGTGGGCGACAGCGCCGCCATCAGCAACTATTACTGGGGCAGCAAGACCACCGCCGTGCTCAGCGGCATCCAGCCCGACCCGAAGGACCCGCGCTCCGGCCGCACCCTCAGCTTTGACATCCTCGGCGACGTGAATGCCGGGGACACGCTGAACTTCTCCATCGGCGAGAAGAACGCCGGCTATGACCTGGTGGTGCCCAACAGCGCCGTGCGCAGCGACACCGCCGGCAGCTTCGTGCTGATGATCACGGCGAAGAACAGCCCGCTGGGCAACCGCTATTTCGCCACGCGCGTGGACGTGGAGGTCCTCGCCTCCGACGACTTCAACACCGCGGTGAAGGGCGAGCTGAGCAACATGGACAGCGTCATCACCACCAGCAGCGGCAACGCGCCGGTGAAAAACGGCGACCAGGTCCGCCTGGCGGATATGAACGGATAAGACGGTTTTTCCCGCGCGCGTCGAAAAAGGGGGGCGGCCGGATGAAAACAATCAAACGGGGCGTCTGGATCGCCGCCGGCGCGCTGCTGCTCATCGCGGCGGTGCTGCTCATCGCCGCATCGCGCGCCCCGCGCGTGCTGCAAAGCCAGTACCAGGCCGAGCGCTGGGCCGGGGACGGCGGCGGGCGCTTTCGCCAGCTCGCCTGCTTCCTCTCCCCCGGCGCCGTGCTGGACCGGGAGGCGGTCTACACCTTCCGGGACAAGGCGGCCAGGGCCGTCGCCGCCGCCGACACGGAGGAAGGCGCCGACGCCGTCGTCAGCTTTTGCGACGCGTGGAGCGCCGCGGGCAGCGTGAAGATTGCCGGACCGCGCGGCAGCTTTGACGCCGCGGCGCTCAGCGTCGGCGGGCGATTTTTTGACTTTCACCCCATGCCGCTGCGCTCCGGCGGCTATCTCTACGAATCCGACCTGATGCACGACCGGGTGGTGCTGGATGAGCAGCTTGCGTGGATGCTCTTCGGCGCGCAGGACGTGGCGGGCATGACGGTGCAGATCGGGGAGCAGGAATTTCTGGTGGCGGGCGTGGTCGCCCAGCCGGACGACCGCTTTACCCGCGCCGTTGAAGTGCAGACGCCGACGCTGTATCTGGACGACGAAAACCGCGCGCTTCTGGGCGACGCGCCGGCGCTGACCTATGAGGTGGTGCTGCCCGACCCCGTGCGCGGCTTCGCCCGCGGCATCGTGGACGAGACCTTCGGCAAGCTGGGCGCTGTGGTGGAGTGCACCGGGCGCTTTTCCTTTGCCGCGTCGCTGTCCCGGCTGGGGCACCTGGGGCAGACGGGCGTCAACACCCGCGCGTCGGTCACCCCGTCCTGGGAAAACGCCGCCGTCGTCGCGGAAAACCGCGTCGCCTTCCTGCGCCTGGGGGCGCTGGCGTGCCTGCTGCTGCCGGCGGCGGGGGCGGCGGTGCTGCTGTACCGGGGCGTGCGCGCCGGGAAGCGCTCTTTGCGCACGGGGGCACAGCGCGCCTGGAGCGCGCTGCTGGACCGCCGGGACGCCCGGTACGAGCGCAGGAGAAAAACCAAGTGACGGAAGGGGGAGACCCATGGCAGGCATAACAATGCAGGGCATCCGCAAGGTCTATGACAAGACCTTTCTGGCGGTGGACGATTTCAACCTGACGGTGCAGGACAAGGAGTTCGTGGTGCTGGTCGGGCCGTCCGGCTGCGGAAAGAGCACGGTGCTGCGGATGATCGCGGGGCTGGAGGAGATCACCGCCGGCGACCTTTACATCGGCGAGCGCCGCGTGAACCAGGTGGAGCCGAAAAACCGCAACATCGCCATGGTGTTCCAGAACTATGCCCTCTACCCGCACATGACGGTGTACGACAACATCGCCTTCGGCCTGCGCATGCGGCACCTGCCCCGCCGGGAGATCGACGCGAAGGTGCGCCAGGCCGCGGAGATCCTGGAGATCTCCGACCTTTTGAAGCGCAAGCCCAAGGCCCTGTCCGGCGGCCAGCGCCAGCGCGTGGCCATCGGCCGCGCCATCGTCCGCAGCCCGGACGTGTTTCTGATGGACGAGCCCCTCTCCAACCTGGACGCGAAGCTGCGCGGCCAGATGCGCACCGAGCTGATTCAGCTGCGCCGCACGCTGGACACCACCTTCGTCTACGTCACCCACGACCAGACCGAGGCCATGACCCTGGGCGACCGCATCGTGGTGATGAACGAGGGCCACATCATGCAGACCGGCACCCCGGAGGAGGTGTTCTCCCGCCCGGCCAACCGCTTTGTGGCGGGCTTCATCGGCACGCCGCAGATGAACTTTCTGCCCGCGCGCATCGAGCGGACGGAGGGCGGCTGCGCCGTATGCGCCCTCGGCCGCAGCATCGCGCTGCCGGCGTGCTTTGACCGGCCGGAGCTTTCCGGGCGCGAGGTGGTGCTGGGCATCCGCCCGGAGCACATCACCCTCAGCGACGACGGCGGCATCCCCGCCGCCGTGGTGGTAAAGGAGCTTCTGGGCAGCACCGTCGACCTGCACCTGAAGGTGGGGGAGACGCTGCTGGAGGCCATCGTGCCCACCGCCGCGGCCGCGGCCGTGCTGGGCGAGGCGCCCACGGTACGCATCGCGCCGGACATGGCCCAGGTGCATCTTTTTGACCCGGAAAGCGGCGAACGCATCGCGGAGTCGGCGGCGCCGGAACCGGATGAGGCGACCGCAAACGCTTGACAATTCAACGCTTTTCCCATATCATAGGTGCAGATTCTGACTGCACTGGGTGATTGCAAGCTATGAAAAAACCGGATCGTCAAACACTGTTTCTCTGGGGCAGGCGGGTACTGATCTATCTGATCGGCCTGTTCCTCGTGGCGGCAGGCGTGGTGTTTTCCGCCCGCTCGTCCCTGGGCGTCAGCCCGGTCAGCTCGCTGGGCAACGTGCTGTATCTCATTGCACGGGACCTCGGCGCGCCCGCCATTGTCAACCTGGGAAACTGCACGACGGCGGTTTTTTGTCTTTATCTGCTGGCGGAGCTTGTGATCCTCGGCCGGGACTTCAAGCTGAGCATGCTGCTGCAGATCGCGGTGGCGCTGCTGTTCGGCCAGCTCGTGAATCTGGCGACGGCGGTGCTGTTTTTCCTGCCTGAGCCGGGCAGCTATGCCGTGCAGATGCTCTATCTGCTCATCAGCATCCCGCTGGTGGCCGGGGGCATTTTGCTGTACCTCACGCCCAATCTCTTCCCCATGCCCGGCGAGGGGCTGAGCCTTGCCATCGCCAAAAAGTCCGGCTGCTCCGTGGGTACGGCGAAGACCATCTTCGATTGCAGCGTGGTGGTGCTGTCCGTCATCGCCTCGCTGATCTACTTCCGCGCCCTCGTCGGCGTGCGGGAGGGCACCGTCATCTGCGCGATGCTGGTGGGCTTTGTGCTGCGGCTGCTGCAAAAGGCGCTGCAAAAGCCGCTGCTGCGCTTCGTCGCGCGCGAGAGCAAGGTCAACCGCGCCCTGCTCGCCGCGTCCCAGGGCTATCTCACCGACCTGACAGGCAAGCCCAAGATCCTCATCACCATCGGGCGCGAGTTCGGCTCCGGCGGGCATGAGATCGGCCGCCTGCTGGCGGAAAAGCTGGGCATCGCCTTCTACGACCGGCAGATCGACCGCGTGGCGGCCCAGCAGTGCGGCATGCCGCTGAACAAGGTGGAGGAGCTCAACCGCCACATGGAGCGGGAGGTCGTCCGCGATTTCCGCGAGGCCGCCTACGCCATGTCCAGCAGCGCCCTGTCGCCGGAGGAGCAGCTGTTCGTCGCGCAGTCCAGCGTCATCCGCCAGATCGCCGCCGGCGGCGAGAGCTGCGTGATCGTGGGCCGCTGCGCCGACTATGTGCTGTATGACGACCCCAACTGCTTCCGCATCTTCGTCCACGCCCGCCCGGACGTGCGCATCAAGCGCACCATGGCGGTGTTCTCGCTGGAGGAGGAGGAAGCCCGCCGCCAGGTCGAGAACACCGACCGCGCCCGCGCCCGGCACTACAAGCGCTTCACCGGCCGGGAGTACGGCAAGCAGGAATACTACCACCTGGGCGTGGACAGCGGCATGCTGGGCACGGAGGAGAGCGTGGAGGTCATCGTGGACGTGCTGCGCCGCTGGTGCGACGTGCGGGGCAGCCACCCGCTGTACGCCCTGGCCAGGGAGAACCTGCCCGGCGAGCTGAAGTAAGCGCATGCGCGCCCCGCCCCGAACGGGCGGGCATTAAAAAAATTTACAATCTGTGCACACTTGCCCTATTGCATACCGGGCAAAAAGTATATTATAATATTGAACTGGAATAAGACCGGATGAAACTGACAGACAACTGAGGACATACTCTATCCGAAACTGCGAAAAGGAGAAATGCAAATGAACATCAATATGCAGAAAAACGACGCTGCCCTGACCGTCGGCCTGGAGGGCCGTCTGGACACCACCACCGCCCCCGAGCTGGAGACCGCGCTGAACGGCGCGCTGGACGGCATCAAGGGACTGACCATCGACCTGGAGAAGCTGGAGTACATCTCCTCCGCCGGCCTGCGCGTGCTGCTGTCTGCCCAGAAGCGCATGATGAAGCAGGGCGAGATGAAGGTCACGCACGTCAACGAGACCATCATGGAGATCTTTGAGGTCACCGGGTTCTCCGACATCCTCACCATCGAGTAAGCAAGCAGCCGGAGGCGGCGCGGAACGGAGAAGGGACTTTGCCATGGACTTTAAATATGTACGCATCCAGGGCCGGGAGCTGGCCGCCAGCACCATGTACGCCAAGGGTGTGTTCAGCATGTGCTGGAAGCTCATCCAGGATGACGTGATGGAGGAAGAGGACGCCGACCTCTACAAGGAGATCGACGCCTGGTTCGCCGAGGAGCTGCCCTTTCCGCCCCAGTGCATGAACAAGGAGAAGGTCATCTGCTTCTTCAAGACCGAGAACAGTGACGAGATGATGCGGATGATCCGCCCGGCGCTGTGGCTGCTGGAGAAGTATCACCACCCCTTCTATGTGGTCTACACCAACGACCCCGGCGAGATCGTCTATGAGGACAAATACCAGGTGGTCGTGAAGGTGGAGGACTGGATCATCGAGGAGTACGAGCACACCTGGGTGGGCAAGGACGAAGAGACAACCTAAAGAAACGGAAGTACAATCCCCGATTTCCGGATGGAATCGGGGATTCTTTCCATATTTAGTGATTGTGCTTTTGAAATAAATGTGTTATTATGATATAGATTGATTTAATCAGTAATGGAAAAATAACAAATATACACAGTTCTGCTATAAGGAGGAAGCGCAATGTATCAGAATGTACCCATTTCCGAGCGGGTCCAGAAGATCCGCGCCATGTATCGCAGCACCAAGCCGAAGATCGACATCTCCCGCTATCGCCTGGTGACCGAGTTCTACATGGACAATCCCCAGCTGCCCGGCGTTCTGAAGCGGGCAAAGAACCTCAGAAACCTGTTTGAAAATATGCCCACCCCCGTGCGCGACCACGAGCTGATCGTCGGCCACCCGGGCGAGGAGTTCCGCTGCAGCGCGCTGTATCCGGAGCACTCCTTCTTCTGGTTCCTGAACGAGATCGACACCTTCCCCACCCGCGGCACCGACCCGTATGACCTGGACCCCGAGGACAAGGAATACATCCTCAAGACCGGCGATTTCTGGCTGAAAAACGCCACCTGCGCCGCCATCGACGAGGTGTTCCCCGAGGAGTATTACCGCGACGTGCTGGGCAACGGCGTGCTGAACTTCGGCCCCAAGAACAACAGCGGCTCCCCCATCGGCCACTACTGCGGCAACTTCTGGACCGTGGTGGACAAGGGCATGGGCGCCGTGCTGGAGGAGATCCGCGCCAAGAAAAAGGAGATGCTGGAAAAGGGTCTGCAGGGCGATGAGGGCCGCAGCTTCCAGTTCTACCGCGCCGAGGAGACCGTGGTGGAGGGCATCATCATCTACACCAAGCGCTATGCCGCCGAGTGTGCCCGCCAGGCCGCCGTGTGCGCCGATCCGCAGCGCAAGGCCGAGCTGGAGCAGATGGCCGACAGCCTGAACTGGATCATGGAAAAGCCCTGCCGCACCTATTGGGAGGCGCTGCAGGCCTGCTTCCTGTATCAGCTGGGCCTGCTGCTGGACAGCCAGCCCCACGGCATCAGCTACGGCCGCCTGGATCAGTATGTCGGCAAGTATGCCGAGCGTGACCTGGCCGAGGGCCGCCTGACCCAGGCCCAGGCCCAGGAGCTGACCGACATGTTCATCCTCAAGGTCGCGGAGATCAACAAGTGCTGGTCCGAGGGCGCCACCAAGTCCGGCCCGGGCTACACCTCCGGCCAGCTCATCACCCTGGGCGGCGTGGACCGCGACGGCAACGACGCCACCAACGCGGCCACCTATATGATCCTCCAGTCCTCCGCCCGTCTGAAGCTGCACAACCCGCCTCTGGCCCTGCGTCTGCATGACGGCACGCCGGATGAGCTGTGGGAGGCCGGCATCGAGACCACCAAGCAGGTGGGCGGCGTGCCCTGCTTCGAGTGGGACGACATCGCCATGGAGGCCCTGATGCGCCGCGGCATCCCGCTGGAGGACGCCCGCAACTACTGCCTGATCGGCTGCGTGGAGCCCTGCGTGTGCGGCTGCGACTTCGCCAACTCCGGCGGCGACGGCAACAACGCCTACACCATCCTGCCCGCCGCGCTGTGGTGTGCCATCAACAACGGCTGCAACCCCTTCTCCTTCCCGCCCCGCGCCGACGGCAAGAAGAACGAGAAGATCACCGGCGTTCCCTGCGGCTATCTGAAGGATATGACCAGCATGCAGCAGGTGCTGGACGCCTATGCCGCCCAGATGGATTACTTCACCAAGTGGCAGGTCAGCATGATCAACTGCTATGAGTACCTGTACAGCATGAATAACCCGCTGCCGCTGCTGTCCGCCACCATGACCGGCTGCCTGGAGAGCGGCAAGGACGTGCTGTGGGGCGGCGCGAAGTACAACGGCGCCGGCAACTCCTCCATCGGCCACGGCACCGTCGCCGACAGCCTCAACATCATCGACCAGGTCTGCTTCCGCGACAAGATCGCCACCCCGGCGGAGCTGTATGACGCGCTGATGAACAACTGGGAGGGCTATGAGGACCTGCGCCAGTACATCGTCGGCCGCTGCAGCCACTTCGGCAACAACGACCCCGAGGCGGATAAGTACCTGAAGTTTGTCGCCGACACCTATTCCGAGGGCATCACCCGCGGCATCAGCCCGCGCGGCTGCCACTGGACCGCCGGCTGCTGGCCCGTGACGCTGAACGTCGTGATGGGCATGTTCTGCGAGGCCACGCCCGACGGCCGCAAGCGCGGCCAGCCCCTGAGCGACGGCATCTCCCCGGTGCAGGGCATGGACAAGAACGGCCCGTTCGCCACGATCAACTCCATCCTCAAGTTCGACCAGGCCAACTATGCCAACGGAACGCTGTGCAACATGAAGTTCCACCCCACTGCCCTGCAGGGCGCGGAGGGCGATAAAAAGCTGCGCGCTGTCATGGAGACCTATTTCAAGGGCGGCGGCATGGAGCTGCAGATCAACGTGGTCTCCGCAAAAATGCTGCGCGAGGCCCAGGAGAAGCCCAAGGATTATGAGGACCTGGTGGTCCGCATCGCCGGCTTCTCGGCCTACTTCGTCGAGGTCTACAAGGAGGCCCAGGACGACCTGATCCGCAGAACGGAAATGGCCGTGTAAGACGAAATCACAGATATATTGAAGAAACACCTGCCTCTATGGAGACAGGTGTTTCTTCAATTATACTTGTTGTGTTGGCCAAATGGCAGCAAGTTTGGTTTATCCAGATAAACCTTTTAACTAAATAGCTTATACAATGGATACTCAGCCTTCCCATTGTCAATATATCCGATTGCTATATTGTTATCTTTGCTATAATATCCATTGTCAGCCCATGCATAGAATTTGTAATTACCGGTTACCGGAATCATAATGCTTTCGTCAATACGCCCACCATAGCTATTAGTAGCGGAATACTTTATATCTACGAAGACGGTTCCAAAATTCCCTGTTGCTTCATTATAATCTTTGTCTGTATAAGTAGAATTCGTGCTGATTTCTCGATATGAACTAGCATTTTTAAGATGGCTTTTTACTGACTCGACTGCCAACTCTTTACTAAGCATTTCAATATCTCTAACACGCAACAGTTGTTTTTGCGTCTCTCGCGCTTCTAAGTAATTTGTTTTTTGGGCATCCAGAAGCTCCTTATTTTCTACAAGCTCTTTTTCATCATCGCTAAGCGCGTTATATTGATCGAGGGCACTTTCATACTTTTCTGTATCTGGCCAAACCAATCGATCAATATATCCTCTTTGTACGTAAATGATATAATATGGATCAAGCGCGCCATCTACCACACCTATTTCTGAGATAGCATCCTCGCATTTTGCGACGCGGATTTCTGAAACTAGTTTTCTTGCTTCTTCTTCACCCTTTTTTCCAGAATACTTTTCAGTGATCCCTTCCGCCAATGAAAGTGCAGTTTCATAATCTTTCGCTTCTAAGGCATCTCGGGCTTCTTGCAACTCTTTTGTCGCGCTATTTGAGCACCCAAACAAACCAAAACAGAGGCAAATGCATACTAACAGAATCCATACTTTTTTCATTATACTTTTCTCCTATTACAAAGATAGTATTACTTTTTCTGCTTTTCAATTTGAAACAACAGAGTTTTCTTTATGACTGGCTTTTCATCAACTGTTATTTTATAGTTCTTTTTCTTCGCCAGCTTCGCAATAGGAGAGCTGTATTTTATGTAATGCGTGGAAGGAATACTTTTTCCAACCAATTCTTCATACTGCTTTTCTGACACTTCGAAATCCTTGCCTTTGTCAAATTGTGCGTTAAACCAGTTCAAGTCCAACTTTTTCCCCATAAACGAACACCCACTTTCATTCTCTTTTTGATTGTTGCGCATCTTTCGGGAAATAAAAAAGTGCGCAGCCCCAAACGGAACTACGCACCGAAAAACGCAACTCCATTTGTTGCTACACAAATCTTTGACTACCCAGTAGGGAACGCAAAGCGGAGAATGCGTTTTTGCCGTAACAAAAACGATTCCCTACTAAATAGTCATTATGCGATTTGTGTAGCAACCTTATCTTACCACGTTAGCCACGTTAAATCAATCACAATTTTGTCCCATCCTGTCATTCTGAGCGGAGCGGAGCGAAGCCGAAGAATCTTAATTGAAGCAGCCTTGTATATCGCCGCGGCCCGTGGTATAATTCAACTAGATGATCATTCAAAAGCAGGTGCATGAAATGTTCTTTTATCCCTTTGTGATCGACGCACAGACCGGAAAACAGGTTTCTGTGAATGTCGTTCCTGCGGCGCAGGCGGACATTGCTGCGACCATAGACGACCCCAAATGGCAAACAGACTGGAACTCGGAGTATCTGACCGCCCCTTCGGTTGAGCGATTTGCCGTGAAATCGCTTGATAATGAACTGATCGGCCTGGGAGCATATCAGATACGGGATAGAAAGGCATATGTTTTCATTGTCTATATGGAGAGCGCACCGCACAGCAATCCCACGATGCAGAAGCAGGAAGACCGAAAGTACTATGGTATCGGTGCATTGCTGATTGCGTATGGAATCAAATACAGCATCGATCATGGTTGCCGAGGCGATGTGGTATTTGAGGCGAAGACGGAGGAATTGGCAGCCCATTATGAGTCGGATTTCCGAGCCGTACGGATTCCGAGCGAATTTTCCGGCGGACCGAAACGGTATATGCTGGCGGATGAAGCGGCGTGGGCAGTGTTCTCGCGGTTTTTGAAGGAGGAAAACGATGAATAAGCAAAATGAGCTGCAAAAGCAGTATCAGATCGACATTCTGGCCGACAAGGCCGGAGGGTATGTCGCGCCTCCCACGGAGGAGGGCTTGGCTTATACCGACCTGTTTTTCAGCGTGTGCCGCCAGTTCGGCATTCGGTACAATCGGGCGACGCCAAAGGAGAAATACTTCGTTGAGGAAGTGACCCGTGTGACATGGGCGATCCAGCGAGGGGAAAATGTCGGAGATAGCTTCCGTCCTTCGTTTTCCGCATGAAAAAAAGAATAAACCACACGGGAGGATGCCGATTGGCATCCTCCCGTGTGGTTTTTGTTATCTGATTAGGAAAGCCCTTACACCGATTGCTCAGTCCTCGTGATGAAATCGTCCTGGGTGCGCTTATCCAGCGTGACGAAATAGGTGGAGAAGCCGGCGATGCGGACGATCAGCGTCTGATAGTTCTGGGGGTTCTTCTGTGCGTCGCGCAGCTCCTCGGTGCCGACGACGTTGAACTGCACCTGCATGCCGCCCAGCTTGAAGTAAGTGCTGATGAGGGCCTGCAGCTTCTCCGCGCCCACGTCGCCTTCGACCGTCTTGGGGGAGAAGCGGATGTTCAGCTGGTCGCCGTTGGAAAGCGCCCGGTGGGGCAGCTTCGACGCGCTGGTGAGGTAGGCGATGGGGCCGTTCTTGTCAAAGCCCTGGCGGGGGCTGATGGCGTCAGCCAGCGGCTCGCCCGCGGCGCGGCCGTCCGGGGTGGCGGGGGTGTTCAGACCGTGGCGGATGTGCATGGTCATGGTGAAGGTGCCGCCGGAGAAGTGGCCGCGGGCGTTGGTGGCCTGGGTCATGTGCTCGGCAAAGATGTTCAGCGCCCAGGCGGCCAGCTCGTCGACCTCCTCGATGTTGTTGCCGTAGTGGGGCACCTCCTTGACGATCTTCTCCCGGATCCACTCATAGCCGACCCAGTTGTTGGCCAGGGCGTCGAACATGTCGCGCTTGGAGACGCTCTTGTCGTCAAAGCAGAGCTTCTTGATGGCCATGAGGCTGTCGCCCACGTTGGCGGTGCCGGTGGCGGTCATGCCCATGCGGTTGTACTTCGCGCCGCCGTGGTTCACGTCCCTGCCGTTTTCGATGCAGCCCTCCATCATGGAGGAGGCCACGACGCAGGGGAAGAAGGTGCCGTAGGCCAGCTCGAAGAGGTTGGCGTAGCTGATGTTCCAGTCCAGGCAGTGGATCATCTGCTTTTCAAAGTTGGCCTTGAACTGCTCAAAGCTCTCGCATTCATAGAGCTTCTCGCAGGGGACGGCGACCCGGCCGGTCCTGGGATTCACGCCGCCGTTGACCGTCAGGACGATCATCTGCACCATGTTCCACATGCACTCCGCGCCCACGCAGCCGGCGGCGGTCCACTCGTTGCCGCAGCCGCCCGGCTCCACGCAGCCGACGATGCCGTAGTCGCAGGCCTCCTCTTCGGTAAAGCCCAGATCGCGCATGATGGGGATGATGGCCTCGTCATTCTGCAGCTGGGGGATGCCGCCGCAGCGCTTGCTGCTCTCGATGCCGAGGCGCCAGACCTCCTTGGGGGTGCCGGGGTGGGTGCGCAGGGCCACGGTGGGGTCGGGGAAGCGCATGCGCCCGTAGGTCTGCAGGAAGCAGATGGTGGCGGGGGTGGTGCAGTCGCTGCCGTCGGCGCGGCGGCCGCCCAGGGTGATGTTGATGCCGGCGGTGGCCGTCAGGCCGTTGTAGAGGATGCCGTAGAGGTTCATCCCCTTCTCCTGGTACTCGATGATCTTCTCGTTGGAATAGGGCACGCCGGGGTGCTCGATCATGTCGCAGATCTTGAGGATGAAGGCGTCGGTGATCTCCTGGGCCTGGTCCATGGTGATCTCGCCCGCGTCCAGCTCGCGCTGGAGCAGCGCGCCGGTGTAGTCGTCGATGCGGCCGATGCTCTGGCCGTGCTGCTGCCCGTCGGTGGAGAGCATGAGCTGGTAGAGGATGGCCGCCTGCAGGCCCTCCCAATAGGTGCGGGCCGGGTTTTCCATGATCCAGTCGAGGGATTCGGCCATGCGCTCCAGCTCCGCCTTGCGGGCCGGGTCGGCGCACTCGGCGGCTTTTTCGCGGCAGGCCTTCGCGTAGCCGCGGGAGAGGGTCACCGCCGCGTCACACACGCGCAGCATGGCCTGGTAGAAGACGTACTCCGAGGCCTGGTCGCCGTAGATGTGGCCCAGCATGCCGTCCAGCTTGGCCTGGATCTGGCGGCGCACCGCGCCGTAGCCGGTGTTGATGACCTTGCGGAAGTTGGCGATGTAGTGGCCCTGGGGCCGGCCGGACACCATGCGGGGGATGCCGCACACGCCGGTCTCGCAGAAGCTGCCGTTGCCGGTGTGCTCCCAGAATTCCTCGGTGAGGATGCCCTCGGTCATCTTGGCGATGGAGCGGTCCTCCCAGTATTCGTAGGCCTCGCGGAACACCTCGCGGTCCGCGTCGCTCATGTAGACGCTGCCGGGGCTCTGATAGGCCTTGCGGAACACCTCGTCGGAGCAGTTGATGATGGGCTCAATCCAGCGGGAGGACCAGTCCACATAGGGGCTGAGCTGCCGCTCGCCGGGGCCGAGGGTGCCCACCAGAATGTCGTCGTCAAAGACGTTGTATTCCCGCTGCTGCGCCCAGGTCAGAAGGGCGCCGGCGCGCTTTAAAATCGGATACTCGTTCTCGTGGGCCTTGTAATAGTCGGTGTAGATCTTCGTGCGCTCGGCGTTGATGGACATGCCGACGCCGCTGGTGAAGATGCTGCGCTTTTCACGGATGCGGGCGATGCGCTCGCTGATCGGTGCAAATTCAAATGCCATAGCTCTTGCCCCTTCCTGGAAAAAACTGTTAAAAGGCTGCTGTCGCCTGAAACGACTGAGCAGCAGGGAAGTCCGAGGGGGCCAGGCCCCCTCGGGTTTGATCTGCATTCCATCTAAGCGCCCCGCGCTTAGATGGAATGTTCTGCGCGGGAGATGATGTCCTCCTGCATCGCCGGGGTCATGTCCACGAAGTAAGCGGAGAAGCCCGCGATGCGGACGACCAGGTTGTGGTAATTCTCCGGGTTTTTCTGCGCCTTGCGGAGCGTTTCGGAGTTCACCACGTTGTACTGGACCTCCATGCCGCCGTTGGCGAAGTAGGCCTTGGTGGCGTCCTCCAGCTTCTGCACGTCGGATTCGCTCTTCATGCTCGTGGGATGGATCTTCAGGTTCAGGGCCATGCCGTCCATGAAGTGGGAGTGGTCAAAGCTGGTGGAGGACATGAACACGCTCAGCGGCCCGCAGACGTCGCGGCCCTGGCAGGGGCTGGACGCGTCGGCGATGGGCTCGCCGGTCTTGCGGCCGTCCGGGGTAGCCCAGGTGATCTCGCCCTGGACGACATGGTCGGACGCGCCGAAGGTGCCGCACTTGTAGACCTTGCAGCGCTCGGTGAAGAATTTGCGGGTGATGTTGTAGTACAGATCGATGACGTACTTCATCCACTTGTCGGCATAGGGGTCGTTGTTGCCGTAGTGCGGGACCTTCTTCAGCACGATCTGGCGCAGGTCCTCGTGGCCTTCCCAGTTGTGGAGGATGGCGTCGAGATACTCCTCCTTGGTGGCCAGCTTGTGGTCAAACAGGACATACTCCAGCGCCGTGAGGCTGTCGGCGGTGGTGGCAAGGCCGGTGGCCGTGCCGCCGAAGCTGTTGTACTTCGCGCCGCCCTCGCTGACGTCCTTGCCGGACTCCATGCAGCCCTCGGTGGAGATGGAGAGGTTGGGGAAGGGGAACAGCAGCGGGTACAGGTGCTCGGTGAAGTTGTTCAGCGTGGCCGACCAGGTCATCATCCAGTCGCAGATCTTCTCGAAGGCGGCGGTGATGTCCTCCATGGAGTTCATGTCGGTGAGGTAGCCGCTGCGCAGAGCCGGCGGCACCTTGGCGCCGTTTATGGGGTTGGCGCCGTTGTTCAGCGCCATATCCAGCGCGATGGCCCAGTAGATGCCGCTGTGGCCCATGGAGGAGCCGTTAGGGGCCGGGTAGTCGTTGCCGGAGCCGGTGATCTCCTGGCAGCCGATGAAGGCGAAGTTGCGCGCGTCCTCCAGCGTGAAGCCCAGCTCGCGCTGCAGCGCGGGGATGATGACCTCGTCATTCTGCAGCAGGGGCAGGCCGCCGACGCGCTTGCTGGTCTCCATGGCGCAGTCCCAGATCTCCTTGGGGGTGTTCCTGCTGGTGCGCAGGGAGATGGTGGGCTCGTGCAGCTGCAGGCGGCTCATGGCCTCCAGCACCATGAAGCTCACGGGGTTGGTGGCGTCCTCCCCGGTCTCGGGGATGCAGCCGCCGATGGTGGTGTGCTGGCCGAGGTGGCCGATGCCGGCGGTCTGGATGGTCTTGCCGAAGCCGCCGCCGTAGAAGGTGTTGATCTTGAGGAAGAAGGCGTCCACCAGCTCCTGGGCGTGCTCCATGGTGATGGTGCCGGCGTCCAGCTCCTTTTTCAGATAGGGCCAGGTGTACTGGTCAAAGCGGCCCAGCGAGGTGACGGACGGGTCGTTGTCCACCTTGAGGAAGACGTTGTAGAGCATGACCTGCTGCAGCGCCTCGCGGAAGGTGCGGGCCGGCTCGGTGGCGATCCAGTCAAGGCCGGCGGCCATCTCCTCCAGCTCGGCCTTGCGCTCCGCCGTGGGGGCCGAGGCCGCTTTCTCGCGGCACAGGTCGGCATAGCGGCGGGTCAGGGTGATGGCGCCGTCGCAGGCGACGGTGGCGGCGGAGTAGAAGATGTACTTGCCCATGTCCGCGCCCATGATGTTGCCCTTGTGCGCGTCCAGCCAGTCCTGGGCCTCCTTGCGAATGGCGCCGTAGCCCTGGCGCAGAATGTTCTGGAAGCCGGGGGTCAGGTGTCCCGGGGGGAGCTGGACGGGCCAGCCGCCGATCTTGCCGTAGTCGCTGGCCTGCAGCGCGAAGAACTCCTCCGCGCCCTCGGGCAGCCACTCCTTCGGGCCGAAGGGGCCGAAGCCGAAGAAGCCCAGGTCCATCATCTCCTTGGACACGCGGCGCAGCTTCGCCAGGTCGTCCGGGGCGATGGCCAGCTTCTGGTGGGAGTACAGCGGGTCGTCGTCCGGGGCGTGGTGCAGCCCGTCGGCCTCAATGGGCCAGGTGTGCTCGATGTCGGCCATCAGCCAGTGGTCGCCCTGGGCGTTGCCCCAGCCGCGGCGGCCCAGATCGCCGACGAAGTAGTCCTCGTCCTGGATGTTGATGGGCA
>SVKR01000176.1 GCA_015068365.1 Oscillospiraceae bacterium | reverse complement strand
GACCCAGGAAGAGGAAGGAGCCGATGGGCCGCCGGGGGTCCTGCAGCCCCGCCCTGCCCCGGCGCACGGCCCGGGCCACGGCGCTGACCGCCTCGTCCTGCCCCACCACGCGCCGGTGCAGCACCTCCTCCATGCGCAGCAGCCGCTGCGTCTCGTCCTCCGTCAGCGCCGTCACGGGGATGCCCGTCCAGCCGGACAGCACCGCGGCCACGTCCTCCGCCCCCACGGCGCCGCGTCCGCCGGTTTCGTCCCAGTGCCCCCGCAGCTCCTCCAGGGCGCGGCGCACGCTCTGCTCTTTGTCCCGCAGGGCCGCCGCGTGCTCATAGTCCTGGGCCAGCACCGCGGCGTTTTTCTCGCCGCTCAGCGCCTCGGCCTGCGCTTCCAGCGCCCGCAGCTCCTCCGGCGGCCCCAGATGCGCCATGCGCACGGCGGCGCAGGCCTCGTCGATGAGGTCGATGGCCTTGTCCGGCAGAAAGCGCCCGCCCAGATAGCGCACGGAAAGCCGGATCGCGGCGGTGATGGCCCCGTCGGTGATGCTCAGGCCGTGGAAGGCCTCATAGCGCTCCCGCAGCCCGCGCAAAATGGCCTCGCTCTCCTCCGCTGTGGGCTCCTCCACCGTCACGGGCTGGAAGCGCCGCTCCAGCGCGGCGTCTTTTTCGATGGTCTTGCGGTACTCCTCCGGCGTTGTGGCGCCGATGAGCTGCACCTCCCCCCGGCTTAGGGCGGGCTTGAGGATGTTGGCCGTGTCGATGGCCCCCTCCGCCGCCCCGGTGCCCACGATGGTGTGCACCTCGTCGATGAACAGGATGATGTCGCCGCAGCGCTGCACCTCCCGCAGCACGGTCTTGACCCGCTCCTCAAAGTCGCCCCGGTATTTGGTGCCCGCCAGCATGGCGGAGAGGTCCAGCGACACGATCCGTTTGCCCCGCAGCCCCTCCGGCGCCTCGCCCCGGACGCACTTCTGCGCCAGCGCCTCGGCGATGGCGGTCTTGCCCACCCCCGGCTCGCCGATCAGCACCGGGTTGTTTTTGCTGCGCCGCGTGAGGATCTGCATCACCCGCCGCAGGGCCTTCTCCCGGCCGATCACCGGGTCCAGGCGCCCCCGCTCGGCCAGCTCGGTCAGATCGCGGCTGAACTGATCCAGCATCTTCGTGTCGCCCCGGCGCGCCGTGCGGGTCAGTACGGCGGTGCCGGCGCCGGGCCGGGGCGGCGGCGGGGCGGGGCGCTGTCCGCTGCCGAACAGGGCCAGGACGTCGCTGTAGATCTTGTTCAGATCCGCCCCCGCCCCGGTGAGGATGGCGGCGCCGGTGCACTCGCTCTCCCGCACCAGGCCCATCAGAAGATGCTCCGTGCCCACAAAGTTGTGGCCCAGGCGCCCGGCGTCGCCGATGGCCAGCTCGATGATGCGCCGCGCCCGGGGCGACAGGCCCTGGGCCGGCGCGGTGGGGTCGCCCCGCCCGACCTGCTGCTCCACGCGGGCGGTCAGGACGGCGTCCGTCATGCCGTTTTGCTTCAGCACCCGGGCGCCCTGGCCTGCGTCCTCCCGGATGATGCCCAGAAGCAGGTGCTCGCTGCCCACATAGCTGTGGCCCAGCGTCTGCGCGGCGGCCTCCGCCTTTTCGATGGCGGTCTTCGCCCGCTCCGTAAATCTGTCGTGTTGGTTCATGGCAGTTCTCCTTTTTTCAGCGCCCCCATGGTAACACGCCCGCGCCGCCAAAGCCGTCGAAGCGTGGGGAATGCGCGCTTTCAAAGCAGAGCATACCCGCTTTGGTCCGGTTTCAGCCCATCAAAAAGTCTGGTTTCAAATTTCTTCCAATTTCGCCGGGATTCGTTGTTTTTCTAACAAATCCCCGTTCACGAAAAATTTACGGAAAATGCGTAAATTGAATTTGACAATCCCGAATTATATGTTATGATAGCTGTGTTGAAACCCCACCACCACGGGAAATAATAAGGAGGACAGACAGAATGTACGTTATCAGTGATAGTTGTGTTGCCTGCGGCACCTGCAGCGATACCTGCCCGAACGAAGCCATCTCCATGGACGATGGTCTGGGCCGTTACGTCATCGACGGCGGCAAGTGCGTAGACTGCGGTTCCTGCGCGGACGCCTGCCCGATGAGCTGCATCTCCCAGGAGTAATCCAAGCTTACTTAAGAATGAATGGGCGGTATGGTCTCCATATCGCCCATTAACCTTTTCGGGGGGACTTCTATGCCCTTTGACACCCTTTGGCCCGGCGGGCCGCGCTTTGTAAAGAGCGGGGACGGCTTCCGCCTGTCCACGGACAGCGTGCTGCTGGCCCATTTCGCCGCCGGCGTGCGGGCCGGGACGATCTTTGACCTGGGCTGCGGCGCCGGGGTGCTGACCGTGCTGCTGCAGCTTTCGCATCCGGCGGCCAGCGTCGGCGGGATCGAGCTGCAAGCCCCCGCCGCGGCGCTTGCACGGCGGAACCTGGCGGAAAACGGCATGGACGCCGGGGGCATCCTCTGCGGCGATCTGCGCCGGCACCGGGCGCTTCTGCCCGCCGGGGCATACGACCTGGTGGTGTCCAATCCGCCCTATTTCGCCGCCGGCAGCGGGTTTTCCGCGCCGGACCCGGCCCGGGCCGCGGCCCGGGATGAGCGGGATTGCACGCTGGACGATGTGTGCGCCGCGGCGGGCTACCTCTGCCGCTGGGGCGGTGCCTTTGCCCTGGTGCACCGGCCGGAACGGCTGGCGGAGGCGTTTCTCGCGCTGCAGCGCCACGGTCTGGAGCCGAAGCGCCTGCGCTTTGTGCAGCACCGCGCCGACGCCGCACCCAGTCTGGCCCTCATCGAGGCGCGGCGGGGCGGAAAGCCGGGGCTTACGGTCTGCGCCCCCCTGCTGCTCACCGCCGCGGACGGCGGCGACAGCGAAGAAGTGAAAGAAATCTATCACATGAGGTGAGACATTTGGCGGGAACGCTCTATCTGGTGGGTACGCCCATCGGCAACCTCGGCGACATCTCCCCCCGGGCGCTGGAGACCCTGGAGGCCGTGGATTTCATCGCCGCGGAGGATACCCGCGTCACGCTGAAGCTGCTGAACCACTTCGGCATCAAAAAGCCGCTGGTCTGCTATTTTGAGCACAACCGGGCGGAGATGGGCGAAAAGCTGCTGAACCGCCTCCTGGCCGGGGAGACGTGCGCGCTGGTGACGGATGCGGGCATGCCCGCCATCTCCGACCCCGGAGAGGACATCGTGCGCCGCTGCGCCGAATGCGGCATCCCGGTCCTGGCGGTGCCCGGCCCCACGGCGCTGGCCACGGCGCTGGCCGTCTCCGGCCTGCCCACCCAGCGCTTTTGCTTTGAGGGCTT
>SVKR01000015.1 GCA_015068365.1 Oscillospiraceae bacterium | reverse complement strand
TCCTGCAACGAATTTGTCGGTGGAGGCGACCACCACGGTCAGGGTATAGGTCTCGCCGCCCTTGAAGGTGCTGTAGGAGTTCAGCACATTGCCCTCGCTGTCGCGCCAGTCCCAGGCATAGATGTGCATGCCGGTCGTGGTGAGAACCGGCTTGGCGTCATCGGGGCCCTTGCCGCCCATCGGGGTGGGCGCGGTGACCTTGATCTCCGGGATGTGCGGTTCCACCTCCGCGGTGAAGTCCGCCTTGAACTTGGCGCTGTCGACGCCGAAGGCTTCCCAGGTGACCTCGGTGTCGTTGATGTAAGCCTTGGTCGTTCCTGCAACGAATTTGTCGGTGGAGGCGACCACCACGGTCAGGGTATAGGTCTCGCCGCCCTTGAAGGTGCTGTAGGAGCTCAGCACATTGCCCTTGCTGTCGCGCCAGTCCCAGGCATAAATGTGCATGCCGGTCGTGGTGAGAACCGGCTTGGCGTCATCGGGGCCCTTGCCGCCCATCGGGGCAGGCGCGGTGACCTTGATCTCCGGGATGTCTGCGGCAAGCGCCGCCGCCGGCAGCAGCGCGCAGACCATCACGAGGCAGAGAATAACGGATAACAGTTTTTTCATCATCGGATCCTCCCTTTTCAGATTAGAGAACATCGCTGTTACTACTATAACACGGGCGCCGTCGTACGTCAACGAAAGAACGGCCCCTGCGTGCCGGAAAACCGCTCAGCGCCCCCGGACAATCGGGGGCGCTGAGCGGTTTTTTATTCTTTTGGCAGCGCGCCGCCGGCCATCAGCAGATCCTGCTTGAGCTTCCAGAGCTTCGGGGAGAGGTCCACATAGTAGTTGTGGGGGTTGTCGAAGCGCTTGACCTCGTCCCAGAGGGTGGCCAGCTCCGCCTCGGCATAGGCCTTGATCTCCGGCAGGGCGGGCCGGTCATAGACCAGCTCGCCGCCCCGGAAGATGGGCTTTTGCAGCGGGCGGAAGGTGTAGTCCGTCACGGTCTGGCGCTTCCAGGTGGCGTCCGGGTCAAAAAGCTCCAGCGGCTGGCCGTGCACGTCCTCGTCGTGCAGGCAGATGTAGTCGGCGAAGCACTTGCCCTCCGCGCCGTAGATGCGGTAGACCTTCTTGAAGCCGGGGTTGGTGATCTTGGCCACGTTTTCGCTGATCTTGATCTTGGGGACGATATTCCCCTGCGCGTCCTCCACGGCGGCCAGCTTGTACACCCCGCCGAACACGCTTTCGCTGCGGGCGGTGATGAGCCGCTCGCCCACACCGAAGCAGTCGATCTTCGCGCCCTGGCGGATGAGGTCGGTGATGAGCCGCTCGTCCAGGGAGTTGGAGCAGGTGATCTTGCACTCCGTCCAGCCGGCGTCATCCAGCATCTTGCGGGCCTCCTTGGTCAGCCAGGCCATGTCGCCGCTGTCAAAGCGGATGCCGCACTGGGTGATGCCCAGGGGCTTCAGCACCTCATTGAAGGCGCGGATGGCGTTGGGCACGCCGGAGTGGAGGGAATTGTAGGTGTCCACCAGCAGCGTGGCGTTGGTGGGATAGATCTCACAGTAGGTCCGGAAGGCCTCATACTCGCTGTCGAACATCTGCACCCAGGAGTGGGCCATGGTGCCGCCGGCGCGCACGCCGTACATCTGGTCGGAGATGGTGCAGGCCGTGCCGGCGCAGCCGCCGATGTAAGCGGCGCGGGCGCCGGTGATGGCCGCGTCCGTTCCCTGGGCGCGGCGGGAGCCGAACTCCAGCACCGTGCGGCCCTGGGCGGCGCGGCAGATGCGGCTGGCCTTGGTGGCGATCAGGCTCTGGTGGTTGAACTCCAGAAGCAGATAGGTCTCCACCAGCTGGGCCTCAATGGCGTTGCCCCGGACGGTGATGACGGGCTCGCCGGGGAAGACCGGCGTCCCCTCCGGAACGGCCCAGATGTCGCCGCGGAAGCGGAAATCGCGCAGATACTCCAGGAACGCCTCGGTGAAGAGCTTGCGGGAGCGGAGATATTCGATGTCCTCCGTGTCAAAGTGCAGGTCCAGGATATAGTCGATGATCTGGTCCAGGCCCGCGGCGATGGCGAAGCCGCCCTCGTCCGGCACCCGGCGGAAAAACACGTCAAAGTAGGTGATGCGGTCGCGGTAAGCGCAGTTGAAGTACCCGTTGCCCATGGTCAGCTCGTAGAAGTCGCAGAGCATGGTCAGGTTCAGCTTGTCGTTTTGTTTCATAGGGCAGCCTCCAGTTTTTCGATCCCCGCGCGGATGCGCCGCAGCGCCTCGTCGCGCCCGAGGATGCGGGCGATCTCCACGGCGCCGCCGGGGGTGACGGCCTTGCCGGCCAGGGCGATGCGCACCGGCCACATGATCCTGGCGTTCTTCGCGCCCTCGGCCTCCGCAAGGCCGGTCATGACGCCCAAAATCTGCTCGTCGCGCCAGTCGGTAAGCGCCGCGAAGGCCTCCTGCACCTTTTTCAGCGTCTCCAGCGAACCGGGCAGGTCGGTCTTGCTCTTTTTGTGGACGTAAAGCTCCGCGTCATACTCCGGCAGCGCGTCGAAAAAGTCGATCTTCTCCGGGATCTCGGTCAGCACCTCGGTGCGCTGCTGCAGAATGCCGGCGATGGCGGCGGCGTCATAGGCCGGGTTTTTCACCGCCTGGCGGATGAAGGGCTCCGCCACGGCGGCAAACTTCTCCGGCGCCATGGCGCGGATGTAGACGCTGTTGAAGTGGCGCAGCTTTTCAATGTCGAAAATGGCCGGGGACTTGCTGATGCCGCTGAGCTCGAAGGCGTCCACCAGCTCGTCCTTTGTGAAGATCTCCTGCTCGGCCAGCTCCCCCGCCGGGCTCCAGCCCAGAAGGGCGATGTAGTTCACCACCGCCTCGCTCAGAAAGCCCTGGGCGATCAGGTCCTCATAGCTGGGGTCGCCGTGGCGCTTGCTCATCTTGTTGTGCTGATCGCGCATCACGGGCGCGCAGTGGACATACTTGGGGATGGGCCAGCCGAAGCCCTCATACAGCAGGTTATACTTCGGCGCGCTGGAGAGATACTCGCTGCCGCGCACCACATGGGTGATGCCCATCATGTGGTCGTCGATGACGTTGGCGAAGTTATAGGTGGGCAGGCCGTCCCGCTTGATGAGCACCTGGTCGTCCAGCGTGGCGTTTTCCACGGTGATGTCGCCGTAGCTCTCGTCATGGAAGGTGGTGCTGCCCTCGTGGGGGATGCGCTGGCGGATGACGTAGGGCAGCCCGGCGGCCAGCTTCTGCGCGGTCTCCTCCGGGGTGAGGCTGCGGCAGGGGTCGTCGCCCCGGTCGAATTCGCCGGTGGCCTCCTCGCTTTCGGCCTTGTCGCAGAAGCAATAATAGGCGTGGCCGCGCTCCACCAGCCATTCGGCGTATTTCTTATAGAATGGCTTGCGCTCGGTCTGGACGTAAGGGGCCACGGGGCCGCCCACGTCCGGGCCCTCGTCATGCTCCAGGCCGCATTCGCGCAGCGTCTTGTAGATGACGTCCACCGCGCCTTCCACAAGGCGGCCCTGGTCGGTGTCCTCAATGCGCAGGATGAAGGTGCCGCCGAAGTGGCGGGCGATCAGATAAGTGTAAAGGGCAGTGCGCAGATTGCCCACGTGCATATAGCCCGTGGGGGACGGCGCAAAGCGGGTGCGGACCGCGCCGTGGGGGATCTTTGCCTCCTGGGCGGCGATCCATTCCATATCAGCCATGGTGTATCGACTCCTCCCTATGCATAAACGATGCATGGCGATGATAATAGACAGGTTGTTCTATCATCTTATTTTACCCGCGGGAAAAAGTCAATTCCCATTCTTGTAAATTGTGGAATACTATGTTATACTGTTAATTTAGAAAATTATGCGCATTGGCTTATGCGCCTGAAAAGGAAGATCAATCATGGAAGAAACAAAGGTTCAGAAAAAAGTCATGCTCTCCGGCATCCAGCCCTCCGGCGACCTGCACATCGGCAACTACCTGGGCGCCATCAAAAACTGGGCGGAGCGCGCCGAACAGTACGACTGCTATTACTTCATGGCCGACATGCACACCATCACCGTCCGGCAGGACCCCGCCGCCCTGCGCCGCAGGACGCCGACCCAGCTGGCCCAGTACATCGCCTGCGGCCTGGACCCGCAGAAGAACACCCTGTTCATCCAGAGCCACGTCCCGGAGCACGCCCAGCTCGGCTGGGTGCTGAACTGCTACACCATGTTCGGCGAGCTGAGCCGCATGACCCAGTTCAAGGACAAGAGCCAGAAAAACGCCGACAACATCAACGGCGGGCTGTTCACCTACCCGGCGCTGATGGCGGCGGACATTCTGCTGTACCAGCCGGACTATGTCCCCGTGGGTGAGGACCAGAAGCAGCACTGCGAGCTGACGCGGGACGTGGCGATCCGCTTCAACAACCTCTACGGCGAGACCTTCAAGGTGCCGGAGCCCTTCATCCCCAAGGTGGGTGCCCGCGTTATGATGCTCAACGACCCGGAGAAGAAGATGAGCAAGTCCGACCCCAACGGCTGCGTGTTCCTCATGGAAAAGCCCGACGACATCCAGCGCAAGTTCAAGCGCGCGGTGACCGACTGCGACACGGAGCACTGCGTGCGCTATGACGCGAAGGCCAAGCCCGGCGTCAGCAACCTCATGGACATCTACTCCGCCGTCACCGGCAAGACCTACGCCGAGATCGAGCGGGAGTTCGACGGGCTGGGCTACGGCGCGTTCAAGCCCGCCGTGGGCGAGGCCGTGGCGGACTATCTGCGCCCGATCCGCGAGGAAACAGAGCGCATTCTGGCCGACAAGGCCTATCTGCAAAGCGTTTACAAAGACGGCGCGGAGCGCGCCGGCGCCATCGCACGGAAAACCCTGCGCAAAGTCTATAAAAAAGTCGGCTTTGTGGAAAGATAAAGAAAAACGGGAGCTTGAAACACGATGTTTCCTGAACTGCAACTGTGGCTGCGGGTGCTTTTGGCAGTGGCCGTGGCCTTCATCCTCGCCTTCGGCTCCACGCCCATCGTCAAGGCCTTCGCGCAGAAGGTGGGCGCCATGGACAACCCCGGCGAGGCCCGCCGGATCCACACCCATCCCATCCCCCGCATGGGCGGCATGGCGATCTTTCTGGGCTTTCTGGTGTCGGTGATCCTCTTTGCCGAGATCTCCAAGCCCGTCCAGGGCATCCTCATCGGCAGCGTCATCATCGTGGCCGCCGGGATCCTGGACGACATCATCAGCCTGCGCTGGTGGCTCAAGCTGATCGCCCAGCTGGTCGCGGCCATCATCGCCGTGGCCCACGGCGTCACCATTGAGGGCATCATGAACCCCAACGTCTTCGCCGCGGAGAACACGCTGCTCATCGGCTATCTCAGCATCCCCGTCACCGTGCTGTGGATCGTGGGCGTGACCAACGCCGTCAACCTCATCGACGGGCTGGACGGCCTGGCCTGCGGCGTCAGCGCCATCAGCTCCGTCACGATGCTGATCGTGGCGCTGATGGTGGCCGAGCCCAACGTGGCGCTGCTGCTGGCGGCGCTGGCGGGCGGCTGCCTGGGCTTCATCCCCTACAACCTCAACCCGGCGAAGATCTTTATGGGCGACACCGGGGCGCTGCTGCTGGGCTATGTGCTGGCGACGGTGTCCATCCTGGGCCTGTTCAAGTTCTACGCGATCATGACCTTCCTGGTGCCGGTCCTGGCGCTGGCCCTGCCGCTTTTTGACACGATTTTCGCCATTGTCCGCCGCGTGGCCCACGGGCAAAGCCCCATGGCGCCGGACCGCGGCCATCTGCACCACCGGCTCATCGACCACGGCCTGAGCCAGAAGCAGGCCGTCGCCGTGCTGTACTCGCTCAGCGCCATGATGGGGCTGACCGCCGTGGTCATCTGCACCACTGGCAAGCTGCGCCTGCTGCTTCTGGGCATCGATGCCGCCATCGCCGTCGCGGTGGGCATCTTCGTGTACGAAACCATCGAACATCCCGCCAGCGACCACATGGCGGACACGCAAAAGCTGCCCGACCTGCACCTGGTGGAGATGCCGGAGAAGCCGGATGAGAACATCAAGGAGAAAGCGGAATGAAGCCACTGCGTGTGCTCAGCGTCTTCGGCACCCGACCGGAGGCCATCAAAATGTGTCCCCTGGCGCTGACGCTGCGCGACCGCAGCGAGTTTGACAGCCTTGTATGCGTCACGGGCCAGCACCGGGAGATGCTGGACAGCGTGCTGGACACCTTCCAGCTGTCGGTGGACTATGACCTGGACATCATGGAGCCCGGGCAGACGCCCAGCAGCATCACCACGAAGGTGCTGGAGAAGATGGGGGCCGTGCTGCGCCGGGCGCAGCCGGACGTGGTGCTCGTCCACGGCGACACCACCACGGCCTTTGCCGCCGCTCTGGCCGCTTTCTACGAAAAGATCCCCGTGGGGCATGTGGAGGCGGGCCTTCGCACCTATGACCGCTGGTCCCCCTACCCCGAGGAGATGAACCGCTGCCTGATCGGGCGGCTCGCCCAGTACCACTTCGCGCCCACGGCGCGCAACCGCGCCAATCTGGAGCGGGAGGGCGTGGACGGGCAGATCTTTGTCACCGGCAACACGGTCATCGACGCCATGCGCTATACCGTGAACGATGCGCCCTTTGACTGCGCCGCGCTGAACACATTGGATTTCACCGCCCGGCGCGTCATTGCCATGACCTGCCACCGGCGGGAAAATTACGGCGCGCCCATGCAGAACATTTTCTCCGCCGTGGCGGACCTGGCCCGCGCCTTTGCCGACGTCACCGTGGTCTACCCGGTGCATCTGAGCCCCACGGTGCAATCCGCCGCCCGCGGCATTCTGGAGGGCATCGGCAACGTGCTGCTCACCGACCCGCTGGACGCCATGGACATGCACAAGCTCATGGACCGCAGCTACATGGTCATGACCGACTCCGGCGGACTGCAGGAGGAGGCCCCCGCCCTGGGCAAGCCGGTGCTTGTCCTGCGCCGGGAGACCGAGCGGCCCGAGGCCGTGGAAGCCGGCACCGTGGCCCTTGCGGGCACGGAGCGGGAGGAGATCTTCCGCATGGCCTCCCGCCTGCTGACTGACCGCGGCGCCTATGACGCCATGGCCCACGCCGTGAACCCCTACGGCGACGGGCAGGCCTGCCGCCGGATCGCCGACGCGCTGGCCTGGAGCTTCGGCGTGCGCGATGTGCCGCCGGAGGCCTTCTCCCCCAACCGCTGACCGCCTACAAGAGGTTGTCCGAATGAAAAAACGCGGCGTTTCCTTTTACATTCTCATATTGCTGGCGCTGCTGGCCGTGGCCGTGCTGGTGTACCTGCTCTTCCCCGGACGGCAGAGCAGCACCCCCGCCGTCACGCTGCCCACGCCCCCGCCCGCGGAAAGCGCCGCGCCCAGCGCGCCGGAGCAGGCCGAGGGCACACAGCGCATCGCCGTCAGCCCCGACACGGTGCAGACCGTCATCGCCACGCTGCGCCGCAGCGACAGCTACTCCCGCTCCCTCAGCGTGGAGGATCTCTGGTCCGGCGGCAGCCGGATGCGCACCGTGCGCGTCTGGGCCAGGGGCGACAATCTGCGCCTCGGCATCACCGACGACGGCAATCCCGACCTTCCCCAGCAAAACGTGCTGGTGAAGGGGGGGGAGAAATGGATCTGGTACGCCGACAGCAGCCGCGTCTACCGCGGGCCGCTGCTGCCCGGCGACGCCGACGCCTATCAGAGCATCCTGACCTACGAGGCGCTTCTGCGCGCCGACATTTCCGACATTCTTGACGCCGACTACCGCGCCTTCGGCGAGCGCAACTGCATCTACGTCCAGTGGCGCACCGGCGGCGAGGGCTATGTGAGTGAATGCTACATCGACCCGGGCAGCGGGCTTCTGATGGGCGAGCGCCGCTATGACGGCGACATTCTCATCTACGCGATGGACTCCTCCATCCCCGATCTGACCACGCCGGATGAAAGCGTGTTTGCCGAGCCCCGCTTATAGCAGCAGATAGGCCGCGATGGCCAGGAGGAAATCCCGGTCGCCGCTTTCCCGGTACAGGAGATACAGCACCGCCGCCACCAGCAGGTCCTCCGTCTCCAGTCTGCCCGGCGTCAGACGCCCCAAAAGCTGACGCAGCACCCCGCTCAGCCCCTCCGTCGGGCCGGGCGGTCTTCTTTCCGGCGGTGGAGGAGACGGCGGCGCGTCCGGCGCAGCGAAGGGCGGCGGCGCATCGAAGGGCGGCTCCGCGATGTGCTCCACCCGGCCGCTGTTGCCGTAATAGCGATTATACAAGGCGCTTACCCCTCCTCCCGCAGCATGCCCCCCGCCATGCGCATTGCCGATGCCAGGCGCATCGCCCGGCGCAGCCGGGAAAGGCGCTCCGGGCGTAGATAGGGCGAAAGCGCGCCGATGAGCGCCGCTTTTTCGCCCTCCCCCGCCCCGCCCAGCACGCTGCCCAGCCGGCGCAGCAGATCGCTCTCTCCCCCGGCGGGCGCGCTTTGCTCCGCGCCGCCGGCGCCGCCCATCAGCTCCGAGGCCAGCGATGCGATCCGCTCCATCTCCTCCGGGTCGGAGAGGATGGCGTGCAGTTTGTCCTCAAACTCGCTCATTTGCTCCCGACCGCCTTTTGCACCTTCTCCGCCAGGGCCCTGCCCTCCGGCGTGGAGAGCACCTTTTGCAGCGCGCTTTGCAGCGCGGCGGTGTCCCCCTGCCGGACGGCCCGCGCCAGCGCCGCGCCGTCCAGCTGCGAGGCCAGGGCTTTGCCCTCCGGCGTGTCCGCCAGGGCGCCGAACTGCTTTTTGCCCCGCAGCTCGCGCTCCAGCTTTTCAAATTCCGTCGCCATCCGCTTTTCACCTCGACTTCGTTTTTCCCGGGGATCTGATTCCCTTCCAGTATATTCGCCATGTTCAGAAAGGATGCACCATGCTTCTTGCGGTTTTTTCAGATTCCCACGGCTCCGGCGCCGCCATGGCCGCCGCCGTGGCGCAGTACAGGCCCGATCACGTCATTTTCCTTGGCGACGGCGTCCGGGACGCGGAGGCGGTGCGGCAGCGCCACCCCGACATCGCCTTCACCATCCTCCGGGGCAACTGTGACCGGGACGGGGGCTATCCGGCGGACGCGCTGATGACGCTGGAGGGCGTCGGCATCTTCGCCGCCCACGGCCACAACCACGGTGTGAAATACAATATGGACAGCTTCTGCAACAGCGTGTGGTGCTCCGGCTCCACGCTGGGGCTTTACGGTCACACCCACACCCCGCTCTGGCGGGAGGTGCGCGGGATGCAGATCCTGAACCCCGGCAGCATCGGCCGCTCCGCGCGCCCCACCTTCGCCCTGGTGCGCCTGGAAAACGGCAGGGCGGAGTGCCGCATCCTCGATGCGCCGGAGACGATATAAGGAGGCAGCAGCATGCGGACAAAGGAACAGGTCGCGGGCATTGTGGCGGCGCTGGAGGCAGAATACCCCGACGCGCTGTGCTCGCTGGACTATGACAAGGACTATGAGCTGCTCTTTTCCGTGCGCCTGGCCGCCCAGTGCACGGACGAGCGCGTGAACCAGGTGACCCCCGCGCTGTTTGCGCGCTTTCCCACACTGCAAAGCTTCGCCGGGGCCGATGTGGCCGAGGTGGAGCAGTACATACACTCCTGCGGCTTTTTCCGGGCCAAGGCGCGGGACATCGTGCTGTGCGCGCAGGTCCTGCTGGACAAATTCGGCGGCAGGGTGCCCGGCACGATGGAGGAGCTTCTGACCCTGCCCGGCGTGGGGCGCAAGACCGCGAACCTCATTCTGGGCGACATTTATCGCATCCCCGGCTCCACGGTGGTGGACACGCACTGCATCCGTCTGAGCAACCGCATGGGGCTGGTGGACGGCCTGAAAGAGCCGGAGAAGATCGAGCGGGCGCTGCGGGAGATCCTGCCCCCGGAGAAAAGCAGCGATTTCTGCCACCGCATCGTGCTGCACGGCCGCGCCGTCTGCGACGCGCGCCGGCCCCGGTGCGAAGCGTGCTGCTGCGCCCCCTACTGCAAAACATTTCTCGGAGACTGAGGCATGAACGAAAGCCGATCTGCGAACGAACTGGAAAAGAAAAAGGAACGGGCCGTGCTCTGCGGCCTGGCCGCGGCGTGCTTTGCCCCGGGGGAGAGCTCCACGGACGTGAGCATGGCGGAGCTGGCCGCCCTGGTGGAGACCGCCGGCGGCGAGCCGGTGGCCTATCTGGTGCAGAACCGCGCCGCCCCCGACCCCCGCAGCTTCATCGGCGAGGGCAAGGAGGAGGAGCTGCGCGGCCTGATCGAGACCAACGGCTGCGACCTGGTGGTCTTTGACAACGAGCTGTCCCCGTCCCAGATGCGGGTGCTCTCGGAGGATCTGAAGATCAAGGTCATGGACCGCAGCGGCCTGATCCTGGACATTTTCGCCCAGCGGGCGAGGACGCGAGAGGGGCAGCTTCAGGTGGAGCTGGCCCAGTACAAGTATCTGCTGCCCCGGCTTCTGGGCATGTGGACGCACCTGGAGCGGCAGGAGGGCGCCATCGGCACCCGCGGCCCCGGCGAGACCCAGCTGGAGAGCGACCGGCGCCACATCCGCCGCAAGATCCAGAAGCTGGAGAGCGAGCTGGCCGAGGTGCGCAAAAACCGCGCCACCCAGCGCCGCCGCCGCGAGAAAAACGAGATGCCCACCGTGGCGCTGGTGGGCTATACCAACGCGGGGAAAAGCACGCTGTTAAACCGTCTCACCGGCAGCGACATCCCCGCCAACGACCGATTGTTCGACACGCTGGACACCACCACCCGCCGCCTGCAGCTGGCCGAGGCGCAGGAGGTGCTGCTGTCGGACACCGTGGGCTTCATCCGCAAGCTGCCCACCCACCTCATCGAAGCCTTCAAAGCCACGCTGGAGGAGCTGCAATACGCCGATGTGCTGCTGCACGTCATCGACATGAGCAGCGAAGAATGGCGCTCGCAGGCGGAGATCGTCGATGCGCTGATCGCCCAGCTCGGCGCGGAAGGCACGCCCTGCATCCGGGTCTACAACAAATGCGACATCAGCCCCGACCTGCTGCCCCGGGAAGCCGGCAGCGTCTGCATCTCCGCAAAGACCGGCGAGGGCATCGAAGCGCTTTTGCGCAGGATCTCGGACATTCTGGGGCAAAGCCTGCACCGGGCGGTCTTTCTGATCCCCTACGACAAGGGCGCGCTGGTGCAGCTGCTGCATGACGAGGGCAACGTGCTCACTCTGGACTATGCCGAGACCGGCACGCGCATCGAGGCCGTGGTGAAGCCGGAGCTGTGGGCACGGGTGCGGGTGTTTGCGGAGGAGATCATAAAATGACGAGCTATCTGGTGCCCGCCGGCTACGGCAGCGGGGAATATACGGAAAAGCGCTCCCGCTTCATCGGGCAGATCTGGCCCGTTGGGAGCGAGGCGGAGGCCATGGAGCGCATCGCCGCCGTGAAAAAAGAGCACTACGACGCCCGGCACAACTGCTTTGCCTACATCGTGCGCGACGGCGGCATCGTCCGCTACGGCGACGACGGTGAGCCCCAGGGCACGGCGGGCCAGCCGATTCTGGCGGTGCTGAACGGGGCGGAGCTCACCGACGTCTGCTGCACCGTGACCCGCTATTTCGGCGGCGTGCTTCTGGGCACGGGCGGACTGGTGCGCTCCTACACCGCCGCGGCCAAGGCCGCGCTGGATGCCGCCGGCATCAGCCGGATGGCGCAGTGGTACGGTCGGCGAGTTTGCTGCCCCTACCCGATGTATGAGCGCATCCGCCGCCTGGCGGAGACGCACGAGGCCGTCATCGAAGGGACGGATTACGGCGCGGAAGTCGCGATGGAGCTGCTGCTGCGCCACGACCGGGCCGCGGCGTTTGACGACGCGCTGCGGGAGCTGTCTTCCGGGACCATCGCCCCGGAGGCGACCGGGGAGCGCTTTTGCGGCGTGCGCATACAATAAATATTTTTTCGCAAATAGAGGAAAAAGGACGAGCGACATCGTATATATGAAATGAGACGGAAAGAGGAGGGGTATTATGACCTGTCTGCGCGAAGAACGGGAAAAGCTGGAGCATCTGCTCATCGGGCCCTACGGCGTGCTGGCGGAGAATTCCAGGGGCCGTCTCGTGCCGGAGGAGCCCTGCCCCATCCGCACCTGTTTTCAGCGGGACGTGGACCGCATTACCCACGCCAAGAGCTTTCGCCGCTTAAAGCACAAGACCCAGGTGTTTCTCCAGCCGGAGGGCGACCACTACCGCACCCGGCTGACCCACACGCTGGAGGTCACGCGCCTGGCCCGCACGGTGGCGCGGGCGCTGCGATTGAACGAAGACCTGGCGGAGGCCATCGCCCTTGGCCATGACCTGGGGCACACCCCCTTCGGCCACGCCGGAGAGCGGGCGCTGCGGGACATGATGGACGGGGCGTTCCACCACTATGAGCAGAGCCTGCGGGTGGTCGACCGCATCGAAAAGGACGGGCGCGGCCTCAATTTGTGCTATGAAACGCGCATGGGCATCCTCAACCACACCTACGGCGCGCCGGACGACACCCGGGAGGCCACCGTGGTGCGCCTTTGCGACCGCATCGCCTACATCAACCACGATCTGGACGACGCGGTGCGCGCCGGCATCCTCACGGCGCAGGACGTGCCGCAGCGCATCCGCGACGCAGTGGGCGACCGCACCAGCGTGCGTCTGAACGCCATGCTCAGCGACCTGATCGCAAACAGCACGGAGGGCACCATCCGCATGAGCGACGGCATGGCCTCCGTTTTCGACGAATTTCACAACTTCATGTTTGACGCGGTGTACCGCAACCCCAGCGCGAAGGGCGAGGAGAGCAAGGTCAAGGGCATCCTGGGCGGCATTTTCGAGTACTATGTGGCCCACCCGGACCTGCTGCCGGAGGAGTACGCCGAGATCGCCCACACCGACGGGCTGAAGCGCGCGGTGTGCGACTATGTGGCGGGCATGACGGACGGGTATGCCATGGAGGCATACAGCACCATCTTCATCCCCGCGGCCTGGAGCGTGAAGTAAAGCCCATACGGTTTTGAAGAAAGGCAGGTGAGACCGTGGCGTTCCCCGAGAGCTTTTTGCAGGAGCTGGCGGACAGAAATGACATTGTGGACGTGGTGAGCGCCTATGTCCGTCTGACCAAGCGCAGCGGCGCGAACCTCTTCGGTCTGTGCCCCTTTCACAGCGAAAAGACGCCCTCCTTCTCCGTTTCGCCGGACAAGCAGATCTATCACTGCTTCGGCTGCGGCAAGGGCGGCAGCGTCATCAACTTCATCATGGAGATCGAAAACCTCTCCTTCCCCGACGCGGTGGAGTTTCTGGCCCGCCGGGCGGGGATGGAGGTGCCGGACGACGGCGACCGGGCCCAGCGGGACCGCCGGGGCCGCCTGCTGGCGCTGAACAAGGAGGCCGCCCGCTTCTTCTACGGCGCTCTGACCGCCCCGGAGGGCAGGCCGGCGCAGGAGTACATACAAAAGCGGCAGATCGACCCCGCCGTGGCCCGGCGCTTCGGCCTGGGCTTTGCCCCCGACAGCTTTTACGCTCTGACCGATGCCATGCACGCAAAGGGCTACCAGGACTTTGAACTCATCGACGCCGGGCTGGCCAACGCCAACAAAAACGGCCGCGGCGTCCACGACGTGTTCCGCAACCGGCTCATGTTCCCGGTCATCGACGTGCGGGGCAGCGTCATCGGCTTTTCCGGGCGCATTCTGGGCGACGGCGAGCCGAAGTATCTGAACAGCCGGGAGACCCCGGTCTTCAGCAAGAGCCGCAACCTTTTTGCGCTGAATCTGGCCAAAAAGTCCAAAAATGGATATATTTTGCTCACAGAGGGCAATATAGACGTAGTTTCCCTGCACCAGGCGGGCTTCGACAGCGCCGTGGCCTCGCTCGGCACGTCGCTGACGCCGGAGCAGGCGCGGCTCATCTCCCGCTATTCCGGCGAGGTGGTCATCGCCTACGACAACGACGCTGCCGGCCAGAAGGCGGCCCAGCGCGCCATCGGCATTCTGGAGCAGCTGGAGCTGAAGGTGAAGGTGCTGAAAATGACCGGGGCAAAGGACCCGGACGAGTTCATCAAGGCCAAAGGGCGCGACGCCTTCGCCAATCTGCTGCAGGCGTCGGAGAACCATGTGGAATACCGCCTCGCCGCCATTGCGGACAAGCATGACCTGCAAAGCGACGAGGGCAAGGTGGCCTTTTTGAAGGAGGCATCGGAGCTGATCGCTGAGCTGCCCTCCCCCGTGGAGCGGGAGGTCTACGCCATGCGCGTGGCGGAAAAGTGCGCCGTGAGCAAAGAGGTGGTCACCGGCGAGGCCGCGCGCGTGCGCGCGCGGCGGCGACGGCGCGCCGAGCAGCAGCAGTCGCGCTCGGCCGTGCGGGAGCTGCGCGGCGCCGTGCAGCCGAAGGACCGGGCCTTGCAGTACGAAAACACCCGCTCCGCCCTGGCGGAGGAGGGCGTTGTACGCCTCATGTATCTGGACCCTGCGCTGCTTGACGGCGCGGCGCTTTCGCCGGAGGAGTTTTCCAGCCCCATGCTGGGGCGGCTTTTCGGCATTTTGCAGGAGAAGGCCGCATCCGGCGCGCCGCTTTCCATGGCGGCGCTCAGCGGCAGCTTTACGCCGGAGGAAGTGGACCACATCACGGCGCTGCTGCAAAAGCCTGAGGTGCTCAGCAACGGGAAAAAGGCGCTGAGCAATTACATCGACATCATCCGCTCGGAGCGGGAAACGCTGCACGCGCAGGACGACCTGCGGGCATACGCGCAGCAAATCAGAAATAAAAAAGGTATGGTGGATAAGCATGGCTGAAAAAAAGAAACGGACCGACGTGATCGACGAGCAGGAGCGCAAGGAGCTGGAGCAGATCGCCAATGACATCCTCTCCGAGGGCGGCAGCGTGGAGACCGAGCCCTTTACACTCATTGAGATCCCCCCGGAGGGCGGCAAGAAAAAGGCGAAGCGGGGCACTAAGGCAAAGGCAAAGCAGCCCGAGCAGAACTCCGACGTGCCCGAGAAGACGCCGGAGGAAGTGCTGAACGCGCTTCTGGAAAAGGGCAAGAAGGCCGGCCAGCTCACCAACAAGGAGCTGGAGGTGCTGGAAAAGCTGAATCTGGACACCGAGGCCACGGACAAGTTCTATGAGACGCTGGAGGCCGCCGGCATCGAAACCATCATCGAGGAGGACGACTTCCTCCCCCCCATCGACGACGACATCCTCCCCGAGCTGGACGAGATCGAGGAGTTTGAAGAGGTCACCGAGGAGGAGATGATGGACACCGACGCCATGGTGGACTCCTTCTCCACCGACGACCCGGTGCGCATGTACCTCAAGGAGATCGGCAAGGTGGCCCTGCTTTCTCCCGACGAGGAGGTGGAGCTGGCCAAGCGCATGGCCGAGGGCGACGAGGAGGCCAAGCGCCGCATGGCGGAGGCCAACCTGCGCCTGGTGGTGTCCATCGCAAAGCGCTATGTCGGCCGCGGCATGCTGTTTCTGGACCTCATCCAGGAGGGCAACCTGGGCCTCATCAAGGCCGTGGACAAGTTCGACTACACCAAGGGCTATAAGTTCTCCACCTATGCCACCTGGTGGATCCGCCAGGCCATCACCCGCGCCATCGCCGACCAGGCCCGCACCATCCGCATCCCCGTCCACATGGTGGAGACCATCAACAAGGTCATCCGCGTGTCCCGCCAGCTTTTGCAGGAGCTGGGCCATGACCCCAGCGCTGAGGAGATCGCCGAGGAGATGGGCATGCCCGTGGACAAGGTGCGCGACATCCTCAAGATCGCCCAGGAACCCGTCAGCCTGGAGACCCCCATCGGTGAGGAGGAGGACAGCCATCTGGCTGACTTCATCCCCGACGAGGACGCCAGCGAGCCCGCCGAGGCCGCGTCCTTCACCCTTCTGAAGGAGCAGCTGATGGACGTGCTGAGCACCCTGACGCCCAGGGAAGAGAAGGTCCTGCGCCTGCGCTTCGGCCTGGAGGACGGCCGCACCCGTACCCTGGAGGAGGTCGGCAAGGAGTTCAACGTCACCCGTGAGCGCATCCGCCAGATCGAGGCCAAGGCCCTGCGCAAGCTGCGCCATCCCTCCCGCAGCAAAAAGCTTCGGGATTTCCTCAACTAAGCCCCATATGATTTACGCCCCCGCCCGGATCGAAAGCCCGGACGGGGGCGTTTTTTCATCAAATTTTGCTAACTGTAAAGCCGCGTTTACGGGAAAGAATAAAGGAAAAAAGCACAAGGATGTGGTTGCATGAAATCATCGCGCCGTCGCCGGAGTGTGCGTCTGGCGATCATCTATCTCTCCGCCGCCGCGCTTTCCCTCGGCGTGCTGGCGGGAGTGCAGTACGAGCGGGCCACGCGCTGGCAGCGGCAGGCCGCGAACCAGTATCAGCACGCCTTTGACGAGCTGGTGACCGCCATGGGGGAAATGGACACGGCGCTGCAGAAAAGCCTTTATGCCACGACCCCCGGCATGGTCAACGCCGTGTGCACCGAGGTCTTCGGCAAGGCCATGACCGCCCAGATGTCCCTGGGCGCCCTGCCCTTTCACAGTGAGGAGCTGGAGCGCACCTCCGGCTTCATCAGCCGGGTGGGGGATTATGCATTTTCCCTCTCCCGGGCCGCGGCGGGCGGCAGCGTCTATACCCCGGAGGCGCTGGAATCCCTGCGCAGCCTGTCGGAGACCGCGGGCGTGCTGTCCGGCAATCTGAAAAGCTTACAGTCTGAGCTGCAGAGCGGGCGGCTGCAGATGGGCGAGCTGGACGCGGCCTCCCACGCGCTGCTGCAGACCCAGGCGGAAGCCCTCCCCCGGCTGGGCGACAGCATGCGCCTCATTGAAAAGGAGTTTCCCGAGGTGCCCAGCCTGATCTATGACGGCCCGTTCTCCGAGCATCTGACGGGCCGTCAGCCCCGGGCGCTGGAGGGCATGGCGGAGGTGGACGCCGAGGCGGCGCGGGACGCGGCCGCCAGCTTTCTCGGCGTGCCCCGCTCCCGGGTCTACCCCACCGGGGACTGCGCCGGCGACCTGCCCTGCTACGGCTTCGGCACCGACGCCCCCGGCGGCGGCACCGTCTATCTGTCCGTGACAAAGCAGGGCGGGCAGGTGCTGTCCATGCTCTCCTCCCGCCCGGCGGCGAACACCGGCGTCAGCGACAAAGCCGCCGTGGAGGCGGCGAAGGCTTTTTTGCAGCGGGCCGGTTATGCGGACATGGCGGAGACCTATCACATGAAGCAGGGCGGGATCCTGACGGTGAATTTCGCGTTCCGGCAGGGCGAGGTGCTGTGTTACAGCGACCTTGTCAAGGTCTCGGTGGCGCTGGACAGCGGAAAGGTCTGCGGCTTTGAGGCCAGGGGCTATCTCACCGCCCACTGCCTCCGCGCGCTGCCCGCGCCCGCCGTCAGCGCCGCGCAGGCCGCCGCGGCGGTGCCGGATTCGCTGCAGATCCTCTCCTCCCAGCTAGCGCTGGTGCCCTCCGACGGGCAGTACGAGACGCTGTGCCATGAATTCAAGTGCGCCGCGGCGGACGGGCGGCATTATATCATCTATGTAGACGCTCTCACCGGCGCACAGCACAAAATTCTGATCCTCCTGGAGGACGAGAGCGGCACTTTGACACTTTGACGCCCGATCCTCTGTCAAGCTCTTGACGGAATGGAGGAATTGCGGTATAATATGTCAACCAAATCCGACCCCCGCGTATGGGTACAGAGAGAAAGGAAGGCGCTTTATGGGCTTTATTCCTGAAATCACTTGTCGCCGCTGCGGCACGAAGTATTCGGCGATCCACAGCCGCTGCCCCAGCTGTGGGGCACCCCGCAAGCAGCCTGCTGCTGCGCGCACCACCGCTGCTTCTTCTGCCCCCGCCGCTTCCGCCGCCCCCACGGGCGAGCCCGCCGCGAACCGGCCCCGCGCCGGCAAGGCCGCCGCGCTGTTCAATTCCAACACCAAGTGGCAGTTCATTTTCGGCTGCATCCTGATCGTTCTGGTCATCGTGGCCGTGATCATCCTGATCTCCTCCAGCCTCGGCCCCACCTCCAAGCCGGTCGAAACGCCGGAGCCCACTGTGGAGGTCACGCCGCCGCCCACCCCGACCCCGACGCCCACCCCGACGCCGGAGCCCACCATTCCGGTGACCAGCGTGTCCATCACCTTCCTGGGCTCTCCGCTGAAGGAGTTCACCCAGCGCATCGGCGCCGACCCGCTGCAGCTCAAGGCGGACGTCTACCCCGTGGAGGCCGTCACCACCGCCAAGCTGGAGTGGCGCAGCTCGGATGAGAGCATCATCACCGTGGATGAGACCGGTCTTGTGACCGCCGTCGGCCCCGGCTGGGCTGAGATCATCGCCGAGTGCGGCGGTGTCGCCGCCAGCTGCAAGGTCTGGGTCCCCAATCCGTAAAACCGCAGATTTTTCGAGAGGCTGCCCGTTTTTTTCGGGCAGCCTCAAAAAATCCTTGACATTTCCATTGCCCTTTGCTAGAATACCCCTTGCCGACAAATGAATACGGACGATTGGCGCAGCTGGTAGCGCATCCGCTTGACGTGCGGGAGGTCACAAGTTCGAGTCTTGTATCGTCCACCAAAAAGTTCTTACTCGAACTTTTCGAATCAAAAAAATTTGATTCGTTCGGGTAAGAACTTTTATTTTGCTCAAAAGAAGCGCCACATCCAAAGAAAGTCTGGATGTGGCGCACTGCTTTTTCGATTGCATCGGCTAAACGGTCACTGTCAGAAGACTTCGCGTGGTTGATTCTCGCTATGTCGTCCATGATAGGCGGGATAATCTGATCAAACGGCTCGGCCAGCTCAGCCTTGATGGTACCTTCGTTATAAATGTAAAATCCTTTAAAAATGGCTTGATTGAGGAGACGTTTGGTTGCGTCATTGGCTTTCTGATAAGTTTGACCGCAGTCTTCAACGAGGTCAAGTGCGAGAGACAGGTTGCTTCGGATTTCCGTATGTGCGGTGTTGTGCATCTTGATATCATGCTCGATTACTGCCAACCTTTTGGTGATGGAGGCTTGCTCGGATTTAAGGAGATCCAAGGGAATTGCACCAGAATAGCTGGCTTGACTTGTTTCAACCCCGTAAAGCGTCAGTTTTGCCATACCATCATCTTTCAGGGATCGATATTGCCGCAAAAGCTGAGAAGCCTGGTTACCGGGGATGTTGATGATGTCGCAAAAGTTCCGCCATAGCGCCCGCTCAGCGCTCGGCCGCATCGGAAAGACGGTTTCTTTGTTCTTCCGGTATGTTACATAGGGATCACGCCAGCTCTCTTTATTCACGAAGTTTTCGCCCTGGCACAAATACACGCCTGTCACCATTCCGCTTTCGTCAGATATGAGACGGATCCGCCGCGTCGGAAACAGCATGCCGTGCATCCATGATGTTTTCCCGATTTCCTGTTTGGGAATGATCGGCTCCGTATATCGCCATAGGACAGGCGGCGTATCGAGCGCAAGGCCGATCATATCTGTTTGAAGAAGATTGTAAGTCAGCGTTTCAAACAGATTACTGCCTTTTATCACGCCAAAGAAAGGCGGGGCAGCGTTGACGCCGGATGGGTAGCCCTGTGCAGCAGCAGTGCAGAACAGATAGGTTGTAAGGGCCAGCCGAAATGCGGCATCCGCTGTCAGAGTACTTGGAATGTTCCAGCTGTGTCCGAAATGCGTATGATTGTT
>SVKR01000014.1 GCA_015068365.1 Oscillospiraceae bacterium | reverse complement strand
GCTTGGTGGGCAGCTTGCCCTTCAATACGCCCTTGCCCTTGGCCGGCTTGATCTTCTTCGCTGCCAATTTGATCCCTCCGAACTCAGCTCATCGCGATGCCGATGGCCTGCACAAAGCTGTTGCACGACTCGATGGCGTCGCCCCCGGGCACCAGCTCGGTGGCGGGGTGCATCTGCAAATCCAGCATTTCGCCGATGGTGTCGGCCAGGGGCTGGATCACGGCGCCGCCGCCGCACAGCCACAGGTCGGAAAGCACGCTGTTGGGGTTGCTGAAGCGGTAGAAGTTCAGCGCGCGCATCAGCTCGACCGAGATGTTGTCATAGGCCGCGCGGCAGAAATCCGCGTTCTGGCAATCCTCAAAGTTGTTCAGCAGATAGGTGTGCGCCAGGTGGGTGTCCACGCCCTTGTTCTCCGCGATGATGTCGATGAGCGAGCTCAGGCCGATCTCCAGGGCGCGGGTGGTGATGTGGCGCGGACCGTGGAACATGTACATGCGGATGGAGCGGTAGCCCAGGTCCAGAATGCAGTATTCCGCGTCCTTCTCCGCGCTCTTGGCCTCATACTCCCGGATGAGGGAGAGGAACGCGCACTCCGCCGGGGCAGCCTTGGCCAGCTTCATGCCGGCCTTCCGCAGCGCCTGGCGCAGCTCGGTCATGGCGTCCTCCTGCACGGCGGCGACCAGAAGCTGCAGCGGCGCTTCGCCGTTTTCCGTGCCTTCTTCCTCCGCGGCGGACTGCTGGGCCTCCTCCCCCGGAAGGTCCGGCACCACGGCATAGTCGAACAGATAGCTTTTCAGCTCGCCGGTGATGTAGTCGCTGAACTCATAGGGGATGTTGATGGCCAGCTGCTCCGCGTTCATCCGCGGCATCGACGTGGTGCGCAGATAGCTGATGTCGCTGGAGAGGATGACCGCCGCCTGGCTGGCGCGAATGTGGCTTTCCTTCATGAGCTGGGCGAGCAGTTCCCCCATCGAGTCCGGTGAGGTGACGCGCCCCTCACGAAGAAGATTCAAGGGCATAGGGGCCGTGGCGGTTTTCTTCACCGCGCCGCCCTTGACCAGTGCCAGCTTCAGCATATCGTGACCGATGTCGATTCCAAGATATGTTTTTGCCATAGCAAGAGCTCCTTCGTCCTTATTTACAGGAATAATCCGAGATACCAATCCATCATTGCGCTGCCGAAAAACAGCATCAGCGCCGCTCCGGCGGAGAGCGCGGGGCCGAAGGGGAACGCCGTCCCCCGTCTTTTGCCGCTGATGAGCGCCTGCAAAAGCCCCAGAACGCAGGCGAGGATCACCGCGAACAGCGTGGGCAGAAAGCCGAGATACAGCCCGATGACGGCGAGCAGCTTGACATCGCCGCCGCCCAGGCTCTCCTTGCCCAGGATGCGGTCCATGAGCAGGGAGACACCCAGAAGCACCCCGGCGTACACCAGCCCGGCGGCCAGGTGCAGCAGCGCGTCCGCCCAGCCGGCCCAGAGAAAGGGCAGCGCAGCGAGCCAGATGACCGCCGCGGCGATCAGACTGCCGTCCGGGATTTCGCGGATCTCCAGATCCACCAGCGAGAGCAGGAACAAACAGCACAGAAAGCCCCAGTTGCGCAGGCACAGCACGCTGATGTCAAAGCGCAGCAGGCAGCCCACGGTGAGCGCGGCGAAGGCCAGCTCCGCCAGAAAATAGCGCACCGGGATCTTCGCGCCGCAGTGGCGGCAGCGGCCGCGCAGCCACAGCCAGCTCAGCAGCGGCACCAGATCGACGACGCCCAGGGGATGGCTGCACTCCGGGCAGCGGCTGCGCCCGGAGGTGAAGCGTTCCCCCCGGGCGATGCGCCACGCGGCACAGTGCAGGAAGGAACCCATGGCGGCGCCCAGCAGGGCGCTGAACACGATACACCAGGCCAGGAGCCCGGCGGGCAGGTCCAAAACGCGCATCGCTTCCTCCGTCCGAATCCGTCAATTGACATAATAATTTATAATATTATAGCTCGCCTGTTCCGCAAATTCAAGAGCGGAAGCGGGCAAATGGAAGGATTTTCACGCGCTGCGCAGCAAAACCGCGTTCTCCTGCGCGTCATATTCCGCGGAAAAGCCCAGCTCCGCGGCCAGGTCGGCGATGCGGTAGAAATTATTTCCGGCCAGGTTGAAGGCGCAGAGCGTGCGCGCCTGTCCGCCGATGCGCAGCGTCTGGGGGCTGACGGCCAGCGCGCCGGAGCGGTCCGCGCCGCCGGCCAGCTCGCCGCCGACGGGCACATAGGCCGCGCCGCTGGTCAGCGTGATGACGTTGCCGGCCGGGTCATAGTCCACGGAAAACTGCGCTTCGCTGCCATTTAAGAGCATGGCCACGTCCCGCAGCTTAAAATAGTTCTCGCCGTTGATGTTGTAGACCTCGGCCTGCGTGCGTACTCCGTCGGCCCACAGGCTCTGGCTCGTGGGGAGGCAGACGCTGTTCTCCGCCGTGATGCGCCGCTCCCGCGTCCCGGCCGTGGCATAGGTATCGCCGATCACGCCGCCCAGCGCGTCCTGTATGTAGGACACGACGATGTCGTCCAGCAGCATGCCGGTGTCAAAGCACTCCAGGCCGCTGAACACATAATACGTGTCGCCGCCATTGGAGAGGAAGTCGTTGACCGCGACGGCATAGGTGTCCGTCAGCGAGAAGGGCTGGCCGTGGACGCTGTCGATGGTAACGCGGCGGATGCTGGCCGGGCCGTAGAAGGTGGAGCCGGGATAGGCCTCCCCCCTGTCATAGGGCTTGGTGGTGTCGATGGTCCACTCCATGCCCGCCACGTGGGGATAGCCGCCGGACTGCCCGGGCGACTGGAAGGCGGAGGCCTCCATGGCCTCCAGAAGCTGCGCGCCGGTGGCGTAGACCACGCAGAGCGTGTTGCCGAAGGGCAGCACCGTGTTCACGTCCCGGCGGGTGATCTCACCGGGGACGATCGCGTCGCGGATGGTGCCGCCGTTTATGATGGAGACCAGGTGGTCCTGCGGCACGGAGAGGGCGGCGGGGTCTTTTTGCAGGTACCAAAGCTGCGCGTCGGCAATGAAGTCGCCGCTGTTGGTCTCCTGCACGCGGTTATAGATGCGGTCGCCCTCCAGTGTGACCTCGCTGGTGCCGATGACCTCGCCGAAGGTGCTGTCCACCGCCGTGCGGATTGCGGCGACCTGCGCCATGACCTCCGGGGCCTGCTCCAGCCCGGCGGCGGGCAGCAGGAAATTCTGCTCGATGGTCTTCGTGGCGTTGTCGATGATGATGACGCCGATGTACGCAAACTTGGTGCCCGTGGACTGGATGGGCTCGCCCTTGTTCCCGGCGGTCATGACGCTGTGGGAGTGGCCGTCGATGATGAAGTCCAGGTCCGGCGCGGCGGCAAAGACGTCCTGGGAGCGGTTGGGGATGCTCTCGTCAAAGACGCCCAGATGCGTCAGCGCGATCACGATGTCCGCGCCCTCGGCGCGCAGCGCGGCGGTCTGCTCCCGGACGCACTGCGCCAGGTCCTCGCCGGCCAGGAAGGTCAGGCCGTGCATCAGCACCGGGTTGGCCTTGGTCATGCTCTCCGGCGTGTCCACGCCGAAAAATCCGATCTTCAGCCCCTCGGGCGATTCATACATCCAGCGCATCCGGCAGACCGGCGCGCCGTCGCGCAGGAGGTTGGCGCAGACGATGGGGAAATCCGCCGCGGCCAGGTTTTCCGCAAGCTGCGCCTGGCCGTAGTCAAACTCGTGGTTGCCCAGGGTCGCCACGTCATAGCCCGCGGCGTTCATCAGCGCGATGGCGTCGGCGCCGGAGCGCTGGTTCACGCTCGGCTCGCCCTGGCTGAAATCGCCGGCGTCCACCAGAAGCACGTCCGCGCCCCGCTCAGGCAGGTGCTGGCGCAGGTAGGCCACGGCGGCGTAGCCCTCGATGGCGCCGTGCACGTCGTTGGTGTGCAATATCACGGTTTTGCCCTTCAGATCCCAGGGAAGGGCGCCGGTCTCCGCCGGAAAGTCCGCCGCCAGCGCGCCGGCGGGCAGCGCCAGCAGCAGCGCCAGCGCGAGCAGAAAGGCTGCAAGCCGTTTCGTATGGTTCATCTCAGAACGCTCCTTTCGTATGCAAAACGCTCATACCAGTAGTTTCCGGGTCTTCCATTTGCCGGAAGCGTAGTAGAAAGCGCCGATGACGCCGATGACAAGCCCCGCCAGCGAGCTGCCCAGCCAGAAGCCCTGCACCCCCATGCCCAGGAAGATGCCGAACAGCAGGCTCAGCCCGATGCGGGCCACGATGCCGTCAATGAACCCGGCGATGAAGCTCAGGCGCGAGTTGCCGATGCCGTTGATGAAGGCCATGGCGGTGGCGCGCGTGGCAAAGCCCAGCATGTTCAGCGCGCAGATGGGCACATAGGGGTGGGACATGGCCAGCACCTCCGGGTCCTGGTCGAACAGGGAGAACACCTGCTCCGGGAACAGGGCAAAGATCAGCGCCAGAAGCGCGCAGAAGCCCATGTTGATGATGAGCATGCTGCCGATGGTCTTCGCGACGCGGTCAAGCTTGCGGGCGGCGAAGTTCTGTGCGATGACGGAGTTGCCCGCCGTCATCATGGCGGCGGTGCAGATGGTGGCGACCAGCGTCAGCTTGTTGCCCACCGCCGTGGCGGCGGAGGCCACGACGCCGTAGGCGTTGATGAAGCGGGCGATGACCAGCATGGAGATGCTGACCGCCACGCTCTGGATGCTCAGGGGCAGGCCCAGGCGCACCATGGCCTGCAGCTCCTTCTTGTCCATGCGGAAGCGCTTCCAGCCGAAGTCGAAGCCCAGATCGGCCCGGTGGCGGTAGAGGAACACCATCGCGATGGCGAAGGAGAGGCTCTGGCTGATGACGGTGGCCAGCGCGGCGCCGAAGCATGCCATGCCCAGCGGCCCGACGAACAGCAGGTCCAGCACGATGTTGGTGACGGCGGCGATGGCGATGAAGATGAAGGGATGGCGGCTGTCGCCGATGCCGCGCAGAATGGCGCTGACCACGTTGTAGCCGAACACGGGGATCATGCCGATGTAGTAGACGAAGCAGTAATCGTGGGCGTAGCGCACCGCCTCCTGCGGCACGTTGATGAGGGAGATCATCCAGTCGCAGGCAAACAGGGCGAACACCGTGAAGACCACGCCGCACAGGAAGATGAAGCTCATCAGCGTGCCGATGGTGCTGCCGACCTTGTCCCGCTCCCCGGCGCCGATGTGCTGGGAGATGATGATCTGCCCGGACGAGGTGAAGCCGAAGGCAAAAAAGAGGAACAGCGTCGCCAGCTCGCCGCCGGCGGAGGCGGCGGCCAGGCCCGCGCTGCCCACGAACTGGCCGACGATGACCATGTCCGCCATGTTGTAGGCCTGCTGCAGCAGGTTGGCCAGGATAAAGGGGAAGGAAAAGCTCAGCAGCTGCTTCATGGGATTGCCCTGCGTCAGATCCCGGATCAGTGTTTTCTCGCTCAATTCCAAACGGGCTCCTCTCAAAAACATACTTTAATAATTTATTATATTACATCAAAAACCGGATTGCAAGCACCGTTCCCTTGCTTTTTTGCCGCAGCTTTGCTAAACTGTTCTTAATTCTGACACAGGAGGGTCTCGTATGAAAGTTTTGCTGATCAACGGCAGCCCCCATGAGCACGGCTGCACCTATACGGCGCTGGCCGAGGTGGAAAGCACCCTGCGCGCCTGCGGCGCGGAGACGGAGATGCTGTGGCTGGGCAACGGCCCCGTGCGCGACTGCATCGGCTGCCACGCCTGCCACAAGACCGGGAAGTGCGTCTTTGACGACGACCTTGCCAACACCATCATCGAAAAGGCCGGCGAGTGCAGCGGCTTCGTCTTCGGCACCCCGGTCTATTACGCCCACCCCTCCGGGCGGGTGCTGTCCATTCTGGACCGGGTGTTTTTCGCCGGCGGGCGCAATTTCGTCCACAAGCCCG
>SVKR01000175.1 GCA_015068365.1 Oscillospiraceae bacterium | reverse complement strand
CGAAGCTGACGCCCTCGCTTTCGCACAGGGCAATATATGCCTCCACCTGCTTCATGTCGAATCGCCCCGCGTCCAGTAGGTCTTCAATGTGTAACTCTGTTTCCGGGCGGAGCGCATCCATCAGGAACAAGCCGAGGAAACGATAAACGCTGTATTCCTCCAATGGAGATGCAGAGCTGATTTCCCGCAGCTCATGGGCATGTTCCAGCACCTGGCGGATACCGAGAAACTTTTCCTCTCCGTCAAGAGAAACAACGGGGATCCATGCCTGATCCAAAACAGAAAAACTTGCTTTCATGACACACCCTCTTCAATTAACAATCCAAGCGCTGTGTCAAAACGGATGATTCTTCCTTTTTCCGTCCGATACACGCCATCTTTAAGCGGCAGTATTTTCAAGCCCGATAGAAGCATAGCGCCTTGAATGTCCGATAATCCGGACAGATTCCCATCCAGTCTTCGAATTCTTACGGAAACGCTTCTCTTCATTACCAGTTCTGCTGTCTTTCGATCCCAGACATTTGCAACCTGTCTCCCGTTCTTTGTCTGAATAAACGGATAAAGCTGCGCCATTTCTTCCTCAGTAAGAAGCGCAATTCGAACTGTCGGCTCGCCCAAACGAGTTTTTGCAGAGAGGCGATAAGAGTTCTCATCATCTTCGTAAAGGAATTCTTCATTCAGCGCAGAGTATAGCTTGTCCGGAGGATTCAGGAGATACTGCTGGCTTGCGCCGGCTTCAGCCTGCTCTTTGATCTGGTTCTCAAGCCATTGCCGAGCCTCCTCTTCCGGGGCAAAGGAAGGATCGTACCCTTCACGCACCAGCTGGGCCATATCCTCAGGTATCTGAATGTGTGTTCGGTCTTTCAATAGACGAATCGCGCTGTTCAACAGGCACTCGGGATAGACATAGGCGCTGGATCCGAATCCGGAGCCCTCTTTCGGAACCAGGACCGTCATACCTGCGTGAACATGGCTTGCTGGGCGTGGGCTGTCGTCATGCCGGAATACACGGCCCATTCTTTGCAGCAGCAAATCGATCGGTGCTATCGCTGTGATCATGAAATCAAAATCCACATCCAAAGACTGCTCCACGACCTGCGTGGCGACCAGTATAGACTGCTTCGGACGATGGCTTTTATCCTTCCCGTAACGTGAAATACACTCTGTTTCAAGCTCGGCGCGCTGTCCTGCCGGAAACTGTGCATGGAACAGAAGCAAGTCGCCATGATATCGTTTTTTGATGGACGAATATACGGCCTGCACTTCCCGAACTGTGTTCATCAGAACACAGATGCAGCCTCCATCAGCGACCTCGTTTACTGCGAGTTCCGCGATCTGATCTGCGTCACCAAGCAACGGGGTAAGCTGGACCTGGACATTAAGCCGGTGACTCGTTTGTCCGATTTCTCGTTCGATCACTCTTCCGTCCTGGTCTATTGCCGTGATCAGCGGATATGCTTCCGAAAAACGATGGGAAGCGTACGGTTTTAGTAACTTCTCCTTCAGCATCGGCGGAAGCGTCGCGGAAAGCATTACAACCGGAATCTCCAACGCTTTGCACCATTCCAGAAGACGAACAATGATCTCCGACATATATGCATCATAGGAGTGGATCTCATCGATGATTAATGCTTTGTTGGACAGTCCGAGCAGTCGGAGTACGCCGTATTTCACATTGGTCGCTGCAAGCATGGCCTGATCGACTGTTCCGACTGCATATTGACCGAGCAAGCCTCGTTTGACCGGAGCAAGCCAGGAGGCGATCTCATCATGTTCATCCGGGGAGTTCGGGCGGTATTCTTCCGCTTTCTCCAGCCAGGCCATGGAATGAAGGAGCCGAACGGAATCGGACAAACCATGAAGATCTAGCAATGCCCGTATTCTTCCAACCATCTGATTGGATGTGGCTGCCGTCGGCAAAGCGACATAGAGTCCGTCTTTTCCCCATTGCATTGCCATATGCAGCGCAGCGTAAACGCCAGCCTCGGTTTTGCCCTCTCCCATCGGAGCTTCAATCAAGACCAACTGTGCTGGCAGTTCCATTTCATGCAAGACAGTTTCCACAGTTCTCTGCAGCGGGCGCTGACCGTCATATGGGATGTTTGGCCATACATCGGAAAATGCCGGAGGCCAAATTATTTTTTGCGGGTTCAATCCGCTCCTGTTCAGAAACTCTTTGGTTGCTTCTTCGATATGTATATCCTGATTTGGGCATCCAATCCACGCTTCCGCGTCGGAAAACATGCTTCCGGATGATATCCAGTCTGCCAGAATCATGAGACCAAGCAGCAATACAGCCGCAGGACCTTGATGCAATCTCTCTATTTCGGGAAGCATAACGCCTTCTGCACCGAGGAAATGACGCCGCATTGTTCCTTCCAGCTCACTTTGTAGTTCAAACCAACCGGACGATCTCTTGAAATTCCCGTTTCCGGTCTTTCCTTGGTGATGTGCACCGATAATCTTTGACAGCAGCGCAGACGATGCTCTGTTTTCTCCTTGCTGCTTCCACAGTGCACTCATACAGGATTGACTGGTTTTTTCATGTCGGACACCTGCGATAAAGAGCCCCTGGAGGTTGCTATTTCCCGCAATCATATCTCTGTAGAACGCATCTTGACATTGAAAACTGTATTCCAGCTTGCCTATATCGTGCAGAGAGACAAGGTATCCTACAAAACCGGACAATGAATCCGCGCTCAATCCAAGGTTGGCACGCAGTTGTCTTCTGTCACCTTCTGAAAGCAAATCACGCAACAAGTATTGAGCAACGCTGCCACTGACAAATGCATGCGTCAGAACAGATTGGAAAGGTTCTGTTTTTGCCCAGAATCTGTTTAGTTCCATTGCATTGGCTCCATCTATCACAGATAATTTTTCGAGGCTTTTTGTTTGGTATTATTGTAGCATACACACTTTCAGAAATAAACAGCATTCAGGTCTGCCAGGTTTTCAACTTTCAAGTTTCCACGCTTTTCACACGACTTGGCATATTCCACCAGCCGACGAGTGTTTCCAATATAGTCGCAACTGTAGCATATCAAAAATGAACAGTGCCGGATCATGTGTTCATTCGCCTTAACGATAGCAAAAGGCCTTGGAACATTCTCCATTCCCTCTGGATAATATGTGCAGTCATAATCGGACGTGTCGCAGGTTGGGGGATAATACGGTATTAGAAGAGTGAGCGTCACCTCCGGGTGGCGCTCCTTTGCTTTACGTACCGCACTTGCTGCCATTGCATCAAAGCGTCCGTAATGCCCAACAATGAATTCTGTTACCCCATATTCGATGATATGTCGTTCCACGGCATCGGACAGCAACGGACACAGCACATCAGGTGCATCCCGGTGGCCGATGAAGAAGCAGGTTTTTGTGCGCACAGCAGTTACTCCTCGTCATTATTGGATAAATAGTCGTATTATTAATGCGATTAATTCTAATGTCAATAATGTGTTTTAGTCAACATCACCATTACATAAACTAATGTTACAAGGTGGTGCTGACATGAGTGAGAAGAAAGAGATCAATATTGTGATTGGGCAGAACATCAAGAAAGAGCGGGAAAAGGTTGGCTTAACGCAAGACCAGTTCTCAGAAATGATTGGGCTGGGGACAAAGAGTCTTTCTGCAGTCGAGCGCGGCACCGTTGGTGTTTCTTTGACGACATTAAGGAAAATCTGTACAACGCTTTCTATCTCATGTGACACGCTGCTATTTGGCGCTCAGGAAAAGAATGATGTATCTGAATTGAGTGCCCGCCTCGCCCTGCTGACGCCCAAGCAGTTTAGGATTGCAAGCGATGTGATGGGCAATCTTTTGGAAGCGTTTGCGACAACGGATGAATGATGAAAGCGCCCTGTGCAGTCAAGTTGAGACCGCACAGGGCGTTAGTCCTCATTATTTGGCAACTGGTGAGTAATACTATTTGCGTATCAAAATGCTTTGTGATATAATATGATTGCAATGAAGGAGTCTTCACCGCATAGTCTAACGTGTTAGGAGGTAGTACTGTGGATCAAGCCGTTAGATATGGAAAGCCCAATATGGCGAATCTTTCCGGGGAGTTGGGGAAGAGCATCATGAAGCAGATCATGGACACGCCTGCCCCCGACCGGGAGAAGATGAAAGCGGAGTCCGCTGAGCTCCGCAAAAAGATCGTAGAACAGATGGAAAGTGAGAAGCGGCCAAATGCCTAAAGGTGTAATTCAAAGCTATCCCTTTTACTGCGATCATCTCGGCGCACTGAAGCGGGACGAGGATGATATTGCCAACCATTTCTACATCAAAGAAACGGCTGGCATTGGGCTGGAACGGTACATCAAATTCTATGCGTTCCCGGAAGAGAACGCCAGCACAATGCGGACATATCTTGTCCGTTCCTGCGAAACAGATGAGCTCGTTGGCTATTTTTCGCTGAAGGCCGGTCTGATTTCCGGCAATGAGCAGGAGCGGGACGGGCATATCGAATTCGACACACTCCCCGGCGTGGAGCTGGCCAACTTTGCCGTCAACAGCGCCTACATCGATGCCCACCCGGATTACAAGGGAATCGGCGCCATCATCTTTTCGGAGTTCGTCATCCCGATCATTGAGCGGATCTCCAAGGATATTGGCGTCCGCGTGGTGTATATCTTTGCGTTGCCGTTTGAGAAGCTGATTAACCGATATGAAGCTTACGGCTTCAAGCGCCTGGATGAAAAGTCGGAGGATAGCCTGCACGCTCGGCTGAAGCCGGCCTATGACGAATCCTGCATCTTTATGTATCAACATTTAGCGTAAAATGAATATGGCTTCCCTCCGAAAAGCGGTGGCTGCGGATTCCTGCGGCCACCGCTTTTCGCTTATTGGAAGATTACATTTTTCATTTTACCTTCACTTCTAGAATGAATAATGATTGCAAACGGCTTGATAATAGTGTAAAATATATTATTAAAACACAGCATGATGAACAAACGACTTATTTTGTTGGAGGAAGAACAATGAGCACGAACAAAGATCTGCCAACATATAAGCGCCAGCGTCTTTTGCTTGCCATCGCGGACAAGCTTGACGAGCCAGCATCGGCAACGGATTTTCAAAAGCTTATGTTCTTGTTCATGATGCAGTATAAGCGGACTGATTATGAGTTCGTGCCTTATCATTATGGACCGTATTCTTTTCAATTAGCAGAAGATGTCGCTGTTCTCCGAAAGAATGGCTTTTTATCTGATGTCACACACAGAATCACGCTATCCCGCGATTTAGATTTGGATGGAGAAATAGAAACTGATTATTCCATTCCAAAGGAACGTGGAGATGCACTTATGAGAAGAACGTATAGTGCATATCCGTACTATACAATCAATAGCGAGATTCTCAACAGATTATTTGGAAATAAACAAAAAGAACTACAGAAATTGCTGGATGAACGCGAGCGTTATAAACAAGACGATGAGGTGCTATTCACGATAGGATACGAAGGACGTAGTCTGGAAGCGTTTGTTAATACATTGATTGAAAACGATGTTCGAGTATTATGCGATGTTCGAAAGAACACTTATAGCCGTAAGTTTGGATTTTCCCGGGAGAAATTAGAACAAGTAATGCAGGGAATGAAGGGTATCCCAATTAAATATATTTCTATCTCAGCATTGGGCATTGAATCGGAAAAGCGAAAGAATCTGAGTGGAATAGAAGACTATACTAGTCTTTTTTCCGATTACGAAAAGACATTGCCTAAACTGACGAAAGAGTTAGATAAGCTATATCGTATTATAAAAGCAGAAAGCAGAGTAGCACTAATGTGTTTTGAAAAAGACCCTCAAATGTGCCACCGCCATGTTATTCGTGATTATATGTGTTCAAAGTATACTATTAGGAGTGCTGATTTATGATAAGTGGCAAGGTAAAAGTCTATATTACTGTCAAGACATACCCTACCATTTCAAGAAAATACGCTGAACTTGTTTGTACGGCAGGTATTATGGAAGATGGATCTTGGATACGTCTTTATCCAATGCCATATCGTCTGCTCAATGATGAACAAAAGTATCCCAAGTACTCATGGATAGAAGTGGAAGTCGAAAAAAACACAAGTGATTTTCGCATAGAGTCATATCGTCCACAGCTAGAGAGCATTGAGGTCCATCATGTGTATAAAAAATCTGGCCATGTTGACTGGAACGAAAGACGTAGAATCGTTTTAGGAAACAGCGAAGTCTACACGAATCTGCAAACAATTATTGATAAAGCAAAAAGCAAAGAATCGCCAATGTCTTTGGCCATTTTCAAGCCGGCAAAAATCATCAGTGTCGACTGTGAACGATGTGATCCGAATTGGGATTCGAACAAGCTGGAAAGCCTTGCAGCCCAAGCACGGCAAATGAACCTTTTTCAAACAGAACAGGAAAGGGAAGAGGAATTCCGCGTTGTTCAAAAGATTCCATACACCTTTTACTATGTATTTGAAGATGATGAAGGAAAGCGGTCTAGAGCAACGATAGAGGACTGGGAAATTGGAATGCTCTATTTGAATTGCTTAAAAAGAAATGATGAAAAAACAGCCATTGAAAAAGTAAAACATAAATTCTATGACGAATATACTAAACGGGATACGTATTTTTTCCTTGGCACCACGCTAAGCAACCATTATATTTCAAAGAATCCCTTTATTGTGATTGGCGTATTTCCTCTTCCCATGCCGCCTGAACACGAGCAGCTTAGTCTTTTTTGATACCAACATAAGCTTCCCTTCCAAGTGAGGCACTTCGTTAGGAAGTGGCCTCACTTCAGCCCTTTAAAATCCGAGCGGTGGAAGATATGTTCTTTCATCTGGCCGATCAGATGGCCGCCAGCGAGGACGTGACCGAGCAGCTGAAGTCAGAGAATAAAAATGCTGTGGGTACAGAGAATGAACAATACTCGGAACAGGGCAATGGAGATCGTAAATCGGCATTTGATCTTCGCAGAGTATATCGGGAGGCGGGGAGTAATCCTCGCCTCTTTATTCAAGCAAACAGAATGGCTGTTTACGGGTATTAAATACATCATTTGTTTGAAGTATCTTAGAATCCAGATTATGAATATAAAATATAAATGAAGCCAACGAGTGGTGGTAGAATCAGGAGGAAGAAAAAAGTGAATGAGCTGAAAAAATATGTAAATGAACGTATTTCTCAATATCATTTTGTAAAACCAGATTCTTATGATGAAAGTTTTTACCGTTCCATCAGGAATCCTGCAGACATAGAAAACAAGATAGCCAACGCCGAAAGACTAATGGCCAGCTATGAGGCAGAAAGCCATCCAGGCTATAAAGATGATGTGGAAGATAGAGCCCTTGCCGTTTATCAATGCTTTGTAGCTCTCAGAAAGTCTGGACAAGCAATGAGCGAAATCAAAGCCATCAATCCTAACGCTTTTGATGAAATCACCAGAGAGCAGATTGACGACTGGTTTAGACGGTTTGATGTGATAAAACAAAAAGCAGAGTGTCTTCATTCTAGGTTTGCTCAGCGGCCAGATATATACCGTTGATAATTCCTGGTGAATTCATGTGCTCCTTGATTGGCCAAGCTGCCTTGACTCATATTCTTCGCACTCCTAATTAAGCATGAGATGAAAATAGCTGACATATTCTGCGCAACACTCAAAATGTTTTCCCTTATTTTTCCCTTAACCGCACAAAATGAGCGGTTATGAAACGGTACACAATAAAATGGAGAAATGCGAAAAACCGTGTGTTTTCAACACGTTGCGGGATCGCACGGTATGCGCTAACACGGACAATTTGCAGTTCGAGTCTTGTATCGTCCACCAGGAAATCCACACTGAAAAGTGTGGATTTCTTTTGTTTTCGGCTGGTTTTCGGCGTTAAGCGGCCCGAAAAGTTGCAAGCATCTCAAAACAGTAACCATATAGTAACCATACGGATGAATTGATATGCTTTGAAAATGCACTTTCAGGGCCGATTATCAGACCTTTTCCGTTCCATCGACCAGCTTCCATGCGCATACGAGATACATCAGCAGCCACCCGAAGGATTCGAAGCCGGAGTCCAGGCCTTCCGCGATATAATTCATCAGCTGCCCGAGAAGCGAGATGATGACCGGGTTGCAGATCAGGGCGATCTTTCTGAGCGGGAGCTTTCCTTTGACGACGAACCCGATCCATGCGATCGTTACGAACACATCGCAGATCACAAAGCCAAGTCCCAACGGCACTGCAATGCTTTTCAATACGCGGAGGACCATGTTGATCGATGCCTGCAGGCTGCCGGTCGCTTCCATTCCCGCATTGAACACGACCGGCAGCATGCAGATCCCGATATGAATGAAGGCAAAGTACAGGATCCCGCCCCAGTTCGCGATCTGAAAGAGCTGATACAGTCTGCTGTCCGCAAGGCTGTATTTTTTCTCCATGACCTTCATCAGTTCCGTTGCTGCCACCGCAAACAGGGCAGCGCAGAGAAAGCCGAGAAAAGAAGAGACAGCATACCGCCAGTCCGGCACCACATTGGCGGTCATGCCCATATAGGCGTCCGGGGAATCCGAAAAACCGAATGTGCCAAATCCGAGCAGATAATCTCCGATCATGGCCAGGATCATGGCATATACGCCAAACAGGATCTTTTGTCTTGAAGTCAGCTTTTTCATCGTGCGCCCCCCCTGATGGCCGAATCGCTCCTGTTTCCATATTCATTGAAAAACATATGAATCACCTCCCGCATACGTTAGCTATGGCTAACCATTATGCAAAAAAAGAAAATCCATTTCTCCCATCCGATCCTTTCTCCGCAGGAACTCGTCCATTTCTCCCATCCGCAAGTCTCTCAGGATGCGACGGTCAACACTGGTTAGCGTCATCTAACCTAACTCTATAATAATCCATTCCCGGAAGGAATCAAGAGGGGATTTATTGAAAAGTATTCTTCGCTCTACATATAGAAGGACGATACTCCTATTGATTTTCTTCCGTGCGTGGGATAAAATGCGATGTCAGTTAGAATTGACTAACTTACGCTGGGCTGCAAACGCTTTGAACGCGGATGGGCTGTTCCGGAGGATGCTGATATGCCTGCTGTAAAGCACGAGATAAAAAGAGAGATGCTTTCAGAAACGATCCGGATCGCGCTGCCCGCGATCGCGGAATCCCTGTTCACAGCCATCATCGGCTTCGTGGATTCGTTCATGGTAAGCTCCCTGGGCGCAAATGCCGTGGCTGCGATCGGACTGACCAATCAGCCGAAATACGCCGGATTCACGCTGTTTTACGCCGTGAATATCGCCATTGCGACCCTGGTCGCCCGCCGAAACGGTGAGAAAAACCGGATCGGGGCAAACTCGCTGGCGCTGACGGCGGTTACTCTGGCGGCTTTGCTCTCGGCGGCAATGGGGCTCCTGCTCGCGCTGTTCGCCGCGCCGATCATGCGCGTCTGCGGCGCAACGCCGGAGACGCTCGAACCGTCAAGCGCCTATTACCGGATCGTGATGGGCTGCATGTTGTTTTCCTGCATTCAGATGGTCGTCAACGCCGCCCAGCGGGGCGCGGGAAATACAAAGATCACCATGCGCACCAACATGGCCGCCAATCTCGTGAATATCATTTTTGACTATCTGCTGATCGGGGGACGCTTCGGCTTCCCCGCGCTCGGGATCCGCGGCGCCGCCATCGCCACCGTGATCGGAACCGCGGTCGGGTGCTTCATCAGCCTGGGCTCCCTTCTGAAAAAAGACGGATTCCTCAGCATCCCGTTTATGCGCAGGGAAAAGCTCCGCGCAAGCAGGCGCGATCTGGGCACGATCGTCCATATCGGCTATCCCGTCGCCATCGAGCAGATCCTGACCCGTGTCGGGCTTGTGGCGACCTCGATCCTGGCGGCGGCCTGCGGAAACAACGCGATGGCCGCGCATCAGGTCGCCATGAATATCCTCGTGATCTCCTACGCGTTCGGGGACGGCCTGCAGGCGGCGTCCGTCGCGCTGGTCGGGCGCAGTCTGGGCGAGGGCAGGCCGGAGGCGGCAAAAGCGTACGGGAAAGCCTGCCGCAATTATGGACTCGTCATTTCCGCCGCGCTGGCCGTGCTGCTGGCCTTCAGCGCCAGAATGCTCTATTCCCTGTTCTTCCGGGAAGAGGAGATCATTGCGATCGGGCTCCGCTTAATGCCGTCTCTGATTCTGACGGTTGTCTTTCAGGTCCTCATGGTCGTCTATATCGGATGCCTGCGCGGCGCGGGCGATATCCGGTACACAACGAAGGTCGCGATTTTTTCGGTTGTGATCATCCGCACCGGCGTGTCGTTTCTCTTCGGCAATGTGCTGCGTCTCGGCATTGTCGGGATCTGGTTCGGCGTTCTGGCGGATCAGTTTTTCCGCTGCCTCCTCGGCATGCTGCGGTTTCGGTCCGGAAAGTGGAGCGCGATCAAAGTGTAATTTGAGGTCTCCGACATGCTCTGCGATTTTGATATATGGCTTAATCTTCCTTGACGATTTCCCGTGCGGATCATCACATAATTATTCTTCTTATATCTTTTTAATATGCGTTTTTTATGTTCTAATTTTGTTTTCCTACGCCTGCGTTTTGCCGGGATAGCTCCTGCAACAGAAAACAAAACGATCTTGAATCGCATACACCTTGGATCGAAACTCGGTTCAAGGCGTTTCTGCTTCTCGCCGCCCCGATCTGTCCTTTCTATGGGACAGCGACGCGACGTATCATGTTTGTTGCATGCTGCTGAAAAGCATGGGGGCCGTCACCCGGGATTGAGCGACGCTCCCGATAAAAGTTCCCGGTTCTCAGAGATGAGAACCGGGAACTCGTCATATTCCGTAAATTACATCGCGTGGTCGTAGAGGACCAGGTCGCCCCAGGCGGCCAGGCGCTCGGCATTGGGATTGCGCAAAAGCGTGCTGACCGTGTCGATGGTCATGGCCGCGCGTGTCTCCGGGGTGAAGGGCTCCCAGTCCTGCTCGATGGCGGGGTTGCCGGGGTGGCCCGTTTTGGCAAAGGCCGCGAAGGCGCCGTGCAGCTTTGCGTGGATGCGCTCCTGTTCGGCCATGGGCGTTTCGTTATAAAAGGACATGGGAGAGACCGCGTAGGTGTCCAGCCCCGGGGCGATGTCCATGGAGTGGGTGGCGCCGATGCCCATTTTGGCGCACAGCGCCGGGACGAAGTCGAAGCGGTAGGCGTACACGCGGTTGAACCGGGTCTGCGCCAGGGCGCAGCGGGTGGCGTCCACCCAGAACATGCGGTCGGTGACCCAGTCCACCACCGCGTCGTGCTCCGGCTTGCCGCCGTAGACCCGGCGGAAGCCCTCCAGATACGCCGTGCCGCCGCCCTGGCGCAGGCAGGTCTCGATGTCCGCCCAGGTGCGCGGCACGCAGCCCATCATGCAGAAGAGCCCGCCCTCGTCCCGGCAGGTGCCCACCAGCAGGGAGACGTCCTTTGCGCTGCCCCGCTCCAGCATCCGCCAGGGGTAGTCCGGCACCAGATCGTCGATGACCGGGCCGGTGAGGAAGATGCCCTGGTGCGCGTCGTTGTGCCCGGCCATGACCGCGCCGCCGCCGCGCACCAGCTCCGCCACCGGCATGGTCTTCAGCGCCGCCGCGGCCTCGGCCGGGGAAAGGCCGAGCGCTTCAAAGAACAGCGCGTTATTCAGCGTATGGACATAGCGGGGCGTGACGTTGCCGGCCAGGCCGCTCATGGGGATGGCCTTCTGGAAGCAGCCCTGTGCCGCCGGGGCAGCCAGCAGGCAGTAGACGCCGGTGCCGCCGGCGGATTCGCCGCAGATGGTGACGTTGCCGGGGTCGCCGCCGAAGGCCGCGATGTTCTCATGCACCCACTTCATGGCGCACAGCATGTCCGACACCGCGCAGTTGGAGTCAAAGCCCTCCCCCAGCGCGGAGAAGTCATAAAAGCCCAGCGCGCCCAGCCGGTAGTTGAAGCTGACGCCCACGATGCCGTCACGGGCGAAGGCGGAGAGGTCATGGTCCGGCGCGGCGGACTCGCCCATGTGATTCGCCCCGCCGTAGATGTAAACGAACACCGGCGCGCCCTCGGCCTGCTCCGGCGCCCAGACGTTCAGATACAGGCAGTCCTCGCTGGGGGGCGAGAAGTGCGTCATCGTCTCTGCCATGGGGCCGGCGGCGAACTGCACCGGGGACGGGCCCATGGCCTTGCATGGGCGCACCTCCGTCCAGGGTTCCGGGGGCTGCGCCCGGCGAAAGCGGAGCGCGCCCACCGGCGGGGCGGCAAAGGGAATGCCGAACCAGCGGCGGATGCCGTTTTCCGCAAAGCCCTCCACGGGGCCGCAGCTTGTCGATACAATCAGGCTCGTCTCCATAGTCGTCTCCTCCCGGATAAGGATGATATTGTTGCGTCTGATCGGGTTCCATTATATCGTTTTCCCGCACTTTTTTCAATAGATACGCCGCCCGATTCATTGACAGATATGATACAATAGGTTTGCGAAGCCGAACAAATAAGGGAGGTTTGCCATGTATTTCACCTATGAACGCCCTGATTTTGACATTTCCGACCCGAAGGAGATCCGCCGCGTCATCGAGGAAGCCTACTGCAACGGCAGGGAGAGCGCCCGCGCCGGAACGGTGGCGGACTACATCCCGGAGCTGAAAAAGGCCAGCGCGGAGGACTTTGGCCTTTGCGTGTGCGCTCCGGACGGCACGGTCATCGCCCTCGGCGAGACGGAGAAGCGCTTTTCCATCCAGAGCATCAGCAAGGTCATCAATCTCGCCGCGTCGCTGAAATATCTCGGCTTCCGGGAGACCTTTTCCCATGTGATGATGGAACCCTCCGGCGACCCGTTCAACTCCATTCTGAAGCTGGACGCCGCCAGCGAGCTGCCCTTCAACCCCATGATCAACGCCGGCGCCATCCAGGTGATGGGCACGCTGTCCAACATCATGGACTTTGACGATCTGCTGGGCTTTGCCAAAGCCTTCTGCATGGACGACGACATCGTGCTGAACGAGGCGGTCTACCGCTCGGAATCCGAGACGGGCGACCGCAACCGCGCCATCGTCTATCTGCTGAAAAGCAAGGGCGTGCTGCGAGGCGATGCGGAAAAAACGCTGGACCTGTATTTCAGAATGTGCTCGCTGAACGTCAGCGCGCGGACGCTTGCCAACATGGGACTGCTGATCGCGAACGCGGGCCGGAATCCCTTTACCGGGAAGCATGTGCTCCACCCCGGCTATGTGCGCACCATCCGCAGCCTCATGTACACCTGCGGGCTCTATGACGAGTCCGGGGAATACGGCGTTCTGGTGGGCATTCCCTCCAAAAGCGGCGTGGGCGGCGGCATCACCGCCTCGGTCTCCGGGCGCTGGGGCATCGGCACCTATGGCCCGGCGCTGGACGCGAAGGGCAACAGCGCCGGCGGCATCGCCGCGCTGCAGCACATGTCCCATCTGCTGCGTCTGAACGTCTTTGACTAAAAAAAAGTGCCCGGCAGCCCTCCGGCAGGTTGCCGACACTTTCCAATAATGATAGAATATGAAAAAAGCAGTTTCATCACAAAGGAAATAGAGATTGATGGATACGGATTTTTTTCTTGAACGAAAACTGAAGGATGAAGCGCCGGAGCTTCATCAGCGCGTGCGGGACAGCGTTTTCATGCTCCAGGGGATTCTGGAATCGTTCCTCCCGCGCTTCCCCGATTTCACGGACCACTCCCTTCTGCACAGCATGGATGTGCTGGATTACGCCAACCGCATCCTGGGGCAGGAGCAGATGTGCCGCCTCAGCACCGGCGAATGCTTCGTGCTGATCATGGCCTGCTACCTGCACGACATCGGGATGGGGATCAGCCAGAAGGACTATGAGGTGTTCTCGCGCTCCATCGACTTCGGCGACTATTTTGAGACCCATGACAAGGCGGACACTGCGCAGACGATCCGCGATTTTCACAACGAATACAGCGGCCTGTTCATCCGCAAGTATGCCGAGCTGCTGGAGATCCCGGCGGGGGACATTCTCTTTGCCGTCATCCAGACCTCCCGCGGCCACAGGAAAACAGATCTGCTCGACAGCGCGGAATACCCGGAGCTGCACACGCCCTACGGCGTCATCCGCACGGCCTTTCTCGCGGCGATCATCCGCCTGGCCGACGAGATCGACGTCGGGACGGACCGGAACCCGGAGCTGCTGTTCGACAGCTCCGCCGTGACAACGCAGCGCGGCATTGAAGCCTTCGGGACGCACGAATCGATCCGCCGCGTGGAGGTGACGCCGGAGCGCATTCTCCTCTACGTCAGGCCGAAAGCACCGGAATTTGTCCCGCTGATCGAAGAATTGCGCAAAAAAATACAGCAGACACTGGACGAATGCCGCCGTGCGGCGGAGGCGTGCTCCGATCTCCGGATCACGCAGGAACAAGTGGAGATCAAGACACTATGAAACTCAATCGCACATCGCAAGGCCCCCATGCCGACGGCGTCATCACCAGAAAGCTCTTCCAGAAGACCATGATCACCATGGTGATCGCGGAGCTGACCGGCGGCGTCACGGCGATCATCGACGGCATTCTGGTCGGCAGATACCTGGGCACCACGGCGCTTGCCGTCAGCGGCCTGGGCTCGCCGTACTACAGCGTTGCCTCCATCATCAGCGGGATTTTGATGGTCGGCTGCACGAACCTGAGCACCAAGGCCATCGGCCGGGGCGACCGGGACGGGCTGAACTGCGTCTTTTCCCTGACGCTGACGCTGGGCGTCGCGCTGTCCGTGCTTCTGGCCGCCTTCGGCGCCGGGATGCCGGGGCAGTTCGCGCTGCTCTTCGGCGCGAAGGGCGCGACGGAGGAGGTATTCACCCAGACCGCGGCGTACCTGCGGGGCCTGTTCCTCGGCGCGCCGGGCTTTATCCTGTACGTCATTTTGACGCCGATCTTGCAGCTTGACGGCGACGCGCTCCGCCCGAAGATCGCCAGCATCGCCTGCGCCGTCACGGACGTGGCGGGCGATCTGCTGAACGTCTTTGTCTTCCGGGGCGGGATGTTCGGCATGGCGCTGGCCAGCAGCATCAGTCACTATGTGGCGTTTCTGATCGTGGCGTCCCATTTTCTGAAAAAGAGCAGCCTCTTTCACTTCTCTTTCCGCGCCATCCAGAAGGGCACCCTCTCCCCCCTGCTCCGGGACGGTCTGCCCCGGGCGATGTGCATGCTCAGCCGCGGGCTTCTGCCCATTCTGCTGAACACGCTGCTGCTCCGCCTTGCGGGCGACGCGGGCGTGACGGCGCTCTCCGCCATGATCAACTCCAGCTTCATCGTCGGCGCGCTGGGCTGGGGCATCGGCGGCGCGGTGCTCATCATGGGCGGCATGATGATCGGCGAGCAGGACGTCAAGGGGCTCCGCACGGTCATGAAAACGGCGCTGACGGATATTCTTATCGGCGTGATCGCGCTGGCGGCGGTGGTCTTTCTCTGCGCAAGGTACATCGCCGTGCTTTTCGTCCCCGACGGCGGCGAGGCGCAGTCCATGGCGCTGGCCTTCGTGCGCTGCTATGCCATCTGCCTGCCGTTTCTGGCCTTCAACGTCACGATGGCGAACTATCTGCAGGTGGTCTCCAGAACGCTGGATGCCAACATCGTGAACATTGACATCGAGGTCGTGTTTACCGCGCTGGCGGCCTATCTGCTCAGCTCCTTCCTGGGCGCCGCCGGCGTCTGGATCGCCTATGCGGCGGGCCAGGCCGTGCTGAGCCTGTTCCTCGTGCTGCGGATGCTCTTGTCCAGGGACAGCGGGCGGACGGGGCTGGAATCGCACATGCTGCTGCCGAAAGACTTCGGCATCCCCGCGCACGACTGCATCGAGCGCTCGCTCCACAGCGTGGACGAGGTGGTCGCCCTGTCCGGCGAGGTCGTCCCCTTCTGCGCCGAGCGCGGCATCGCCGTGAAGACCGCGAACCGGCTGGCGCTGTGCATCGAGGAGATGGCGGGCAACGTCATCGAGCACGGCTTTGCTGACGGAAAGCCCCACCATCTGGACGTGCGCGTGCTGGTGAAGGACGGCACCGTGGTCCTGCGCCTGCGGGACGACTGCAGCAAGTTTGACCTGCGGGAGAAGGCAGCCAGCTGGCAGCCCGACCCGGAGCATCCGGAGCGCAACATCGGCATCCGCATGATCATGCGCGTGGCGAAGGATGTCGCCTATACCAACACCATGAACACCAACAATCTGATCATCACGATCTGAAAGGACGTTTTCGGGAGACCTCATGGCCTATGATTTTTATGTTCGGACGAAGCAGGATCTGATCGACGCGGTGCGGGAATACGGCATCATCCCCTATTTTTCCTCCTCCATCCCCGGCTTTTCCCTGGAGGAGCACTGCCACCCGGCCATGCTGTTCAATGACGGTGAGGAAAACTCCTGGTTCTGGAAAGGGCCGGTCATCCGGGAGACCGGCTGCGCCTACGGCAAGTTTTTCGGGAAAAAGGCCGCCTACGTCCGGCAGGACCTCTTTCTGGACCTGGCGAACTACCGGCGCGACGGCTATGACTTCGACGCCCGCTATGAAGACGGCCTGGCCCGCTATCAGGACAAGCAGCTTTTTGACCTGATCGACGCCAACGCGCCGGTGGTCAGCAAGTTTTTGCGCGACTTCGGCGGCTACGCCTACAACGGGCGCTGGCAGAAGACCGAGGGCATCAAGGGCTTTGACGCTGCCATCACCCGGCTGCAGGAGCAGTGCTACGTCATCACCAGCGATTTCGTCTTTTCCCGGGACAAATCGGGAAAGCTGCGGGGCTGGGGCGCGGCGCAGTACTCCACCCCGGAAAAGGCCTTCGGCAGCGCCTTTTCGGAGCAGGTCTATCATTGCCCGCCGGAGCAGTCCCGCCAGAAGCTGACGGAGTTTCTGCACGGGCTTTTCCCGGCGGCGACGGAAAAGGAACTGAAACGGTTTCTGCACTGACGGAAACGGAGCGGAAATGGAGATTTACGAATTCGGCGACGCTGCGGCGGACAGCGTGCTGATCCAGCCGGTGGACGCGCGCGAGCTTGCCGGGATGGAGCGCGAGTCCGCCGCCATCCGGCGCAAGACCGGCCTGGCCTTCCGCCTGGCGGCGGTGCCCGTCGCGGACTGGAGCCGCGACCTGTCGCCCTGGCGCGCGGAGGCGGTTTTCCGCGGGGAAGCCTTCGGCGGCGGCGCAGCGGAGACGCTGGCAGACATTCTGACCCTCTGCCCGGACGACGGGCGGCAGTACATCATCGGCGGCTATTCGCTTGCCGGTCTTTTTTCGCTTTGGGCAGCCTGCTGCACGGACCGTTTTTCCGCCGTGGCGGCCGCCTCGCCTTCGGTGTGGTTCCCCGGCTTCGTGGACTATCTGCGGGATAATCCGCCCCGCGTCCGGGCGGTCAGCCTGAGCCTCGGCGATAAGGAGGAGAGGACCGCCCACCCCGTGATGCGCACCGTAGGCGAGCGCATCCGCGAAACGCAGCAGCTTCTGCGCGCGCAGGGCATCCCCTGCGCGCTGGAGTGGAATCCGGGCGGCCACTTCAAAGACCCGGAGGGGCGCACGGCGAACGCCTTTGCCTGCGCGCTGGAGCAGCTCAGGTGCTGTGGAGGCAGTCATGCTGAAGACCGCTGACGAGACCGAGCGGCGCGTCTGCGCCGGCGAGGTGGCTGTTCAACGTCTTCAACGAATACCTGGGCTTTCTCGATGCCTGAAACTGTCATCGCTTTTTTGCAAAAAACAGATGCAATTTTATTTATCATGTGATAGAATAATGATATAACGACTACAGCACAGTCATTCTATCTTACAGACATAGAACAGCCAAAAAAGGAGGAAACCGACCGATGTTTGAGTGGAAACCGGTCACCGAGCGTGTGCAGCGCGTCCGCGCGAAATACCGCAGCACCCGCCCGCGCATCGACATCAGCCGCTACCGGCTGGTGACGGAGTTTTATATGAACAACCCGCAGCTTACCGGCATTCTCAAGCGGGCAAAGAATCTGCGCAACCTGTTTGAAAACATGCCCGTTCTGGTCAACGAGGATGAGATCATCGTCGGCTGGCAGGGCAAGACCTACCGCTGCTGCGCGCTGTACCCGGAAACCAGCTTCAACTGGTTCATGAAGGAGCTGCGCGCCGGCTCCATCCCCAAGCGGGAGCAGGACCCCTATGACATCGACCCGGAGGACGAGCGCTACCTGCTGGAAACCGGCGATTTCTGGGACAAGAACTCCATGTCCGCCATCGTGGACGAGTACATGCCCCGCTATCACCGGGACCACATGACCGGCAACGGCGTGCTGTTCTTCGGCCCGAAGGACAACTGCCAGTCCCCTGTCGGCCACTTCACCGCCAACTTCTGGACGGCCACCCAGAAGGGCTTCGGCGCCATCCAGCGCGAGGCGGAGGAGAAGATGGCTCAGATGGAGGAAGAGGGCATCTTCGGCGACAACAACAATAAGTACAGCTTCTACCGCGCCGTCTCCATCGTGTGCGAGGGGCTGATCCACTGGTCCGAGCGCTACGCTGCCGAGTGCGCCCGCCAGGCGGAAGCGTGCACCGACCCGGCCCGCAAAAAGGAACTGCTGGAGATGGCCGACTGCCTGAACTGGATCATGAAAAACCCCTGCCGCAACTTCCATGACGCGGTGCAGTGCATCTATCTCTACCAGCTTGCCATGTGCATGGACGGGCAGATGCACGGCATCAGCTACGGGCGCGTAGACCAGTATCTGGGCCGCTACTACGAGCAGGACATCGCAAACGGCACCATCACCCCGGAGTACGCCCAGGAGATCCTGGACCTGTTCTATCTGAAGGTGGCGGAGTGCAACAAGATCTGGTCCGAGGGCGCCACCAAGTCCGGCCCGGGCTACACCTCCGGCCAGCTCATGACCCTGGGCGGCGTGGACCGCGACGGCAACGACGCCACCAACCCGGTCACCTATATGATGCTCCAGTCCTCCGGCCGCCTGGTGCTGCACGATCCGCCCCAGGCCCTGCGCATCCACCCCGGCACCCCGCCGGAGCTGTGGGAGGCCGCCATCGAGACCACGAAGCGCGCCGGCGGCGTGCCGACCTTTGAGTCCGACCAGATCATCATCAAGGCACTGATGAGCCGCGGCATCCCGCTGGAGGACGCCCGGAATTACAGCCTGCACGGCTGTGTGGAGCCGGGCATCGGCGGCTATGAGTGGGCCCAGCCCGGCGGCACCGGCACCGAGAGCTATCTCAACATCGCCAACGCCATGCTCCTGGCCATCAACAACGGCATTAACCCCATGGGCATGCCCAAGTCCGGCAACATGCTGCTGACCGAGGCCGACGAGCAGAGCGGCAAAGCCCCCGAGACCATGGAGGCCCAGCGCACCGGTCCCGCCACGGGCTATCTCTATGAGATGCAGTCCATGGATGAGGTGCTCGCCGCCGTCAAGACCCAGTTCGACTTTTTCTGCAAGTGGCAGTGCACCAACATCAACATGTGGGAATCCATGGCCGCGTTCCACAACCCGCTGCCCATGGTGTCCGCCACGATGGAAGGCTGCATGGACTCCGGCAAGGACGTCATGTGGGGCGGCGCGAAGTACAATTCCACGGGCAACAGCTGCATCGGCCTCGGCAACGTGGCCGACTCGCTGAACGTCATCGACTATGTCTGCTTCAGGGAAAAGCTGGCCACCACCCGGGAGATGTATGACGCCATCATGCACAACTGGGAGGGCTATGAGGACCTGCGCCAGATCATCAACGGCCGCGTGCCGCGCTACGGCAACGGCAACCCCGAGGCGGACAAATACGTGGACTTCACCGCCAGCACCTACGCCAAGGCCATCAACCGCGCCACCGGCCCCCGGGGCGGCTTCGCCGCGGGCTGCTATCCGGTGACGGCCAACGTCATCTTCGGCTGGTTCACCTGGGCCACGCCCGACGGCCGCCGCTTCGGCGACCCGCTGACCGACGGCATCTCCAACGTGCAGGGCATGGACAAGAACGGGCCGCTTTCCTTCATCAACTCCGTGCTGAACTTTGACCAGGGGCTTTACGGCAACGGAACGCTGTGCAACATGAAGTTCCATCCCACGGCCCTGCAGGGCGCGGGCGGGCTGGAAAAGCTCAAGGGCGTCATATGCACTTACTTCGACCGGGGCGGCATGGAGCTGCAGCTGAACATCGTCTCCGCCGACACGCTGCGCGACGCGCAGGCCCACCCGGACAATTACCGGGACCTCGTCGTGCGAGTGGCCGGCTTCTCCGCCTACTTTGTCGAGGTGTTCAAGGGCTGCCAGGACGACCTGATCTCCCGCACGGAGATGGCCCTGTAAGCCGAAATCCTCTCAGTTTTTTCAGCGCCGCCCATACAGGGCGGCGCTGATTGACTTTGTCAATAATTCGACCCGATGGGGCAAGGCCCCCTCGGACTCCCCTGCTGCTCCGTAATTGTTGCGCCGAAGCACGGCTTTTTAACAGTCTGAAACAGTTGATTCCACGCGGAATAGAGTGTAAAATAAGTCCAGACAGGGATCTCGATCATGAGGAGCATACAGCATGGGATACTATCTTTTGGACGAGCGCATCCGCGCCTGCGCACCCGAAGCGCTGTTCGCCGAGGCCGGGCGGAAGTACGTCGCCGTGCTCACCACGCCGCAGTGGCAGCGCGAGCGCGATCGCTTTGACATGGGCATCGAGCTGGAGCCGGACGCGGACAACATCCACAACACGAAAGCCGAGGTCAACTACGATTCCCTCACCGGCACCTTCCAGATCCCCGACCGCACAAATCTGCGGGAGCGGGCGTTCTGCTTTGCCTTCGCCCTGGATGAAAAGGGCATCGTCTTCATTGACGACAGCGGAAAGGCCGAGGAGATGATCGCCGCGATCCAGCGCACCAAGCGCTGGCGGGAGCCGAGTCTGGAGCGCTTTCTCTACGACTTTCTGGAGCCAATCGTGGACGGCGATCTGCCGATCATGGAGCGCTATGAATCGGAGCTGGACCGGATCGAGGATGAGCTTCTGGCGGAAGCCGGGCAGAACGACATGGCCCGCGTCAATGTCATCCGCAGCGACGTGCGCGAGCTTCTGGTGCATTATGAGCAGATCATCGACATGACCCAGGAGCTGGAGGAGAACGAAAACGGCTTTTTCAGCGAGGCGAATCTGCGCTATATGCACCTGTTCATGAACCGCATGGCCCGGCGGCACGATTCCGCCGTCTCCCTGCGGGACCACACCATCCAGGTGCGCGATCTGTACAACGCCCAGCTGGAGGTGCGGCAGAACCGCACCATGACGCTTTTGACCGTTGTGACCACGATCTTCATGCCCCTGACGCTGATCGCCGGGTGGTACGGCATGAACTTCCGCTATATGCCGGAGCTGAACTGGCCCTACGGCTACCCCGTCGTGATCGCCGTCAGCGTCGCCATCGTGGTCTTCTGTCTGATCTTCTTCAAAAAGAAAAAATGGCTCTGACCGTTTTGATATGAATCCATGAATTTGAGGGGTTGAAACATGAAAATTGCAGTCACCTATGAAGACGGAATGGTCTTCCAGCACTTCGGGCACACGGAGCAGTTCAAGCTCTACGACATCGTGGACGGTGCCGTCGCCTCCAGCGAGATCATCGGCACGGACGGCAGCGGCCACGAGGCGCTGGCGGCGCTTCTGGCCGGGCACAAGGTGGACGTGCTGATCTGCGGCGGCATCGGCGACGGGGCGCACGCGGCGCTGACGGCTGAGGGCATCGAGCTGTGCGCCGGGGCCGCCGGCGATGCGGACAAGGCGGTTGCAGCCTATCTCCGGGGCGAGCTGGTGGACACCGGCGTCAACTGCGACCACCGCCACGGTGAGGAGCACGCCTGCGGCGGCCACGCGCAGGGCGAGGCAGGCGGCTGCGGCGGCTGCTCCGGCGGGTGCCACGGCGGCTGCCACGGCCCGCAGATCGAGGGCAAAAACGTGGGGAAAACCTGCCGGACGCACTACAGAGGCACCTTCAACGACGGCACGCAGTTCGACTCCTCCTATACCCGGGGCGAGCCGCTGGAGTTCGTCTGCGGCGCGGGCATGATGATCCCGGGCTTTGACGCCGCCGTCGCCAACATGGACGTGGGGCAGACGGTGAATGTGCACCTCACGCCCGCGGAGGCCTACGGCGAGGTCGATCCCAGCGCCATCTTCACGGTTCCGATCGCCGAGCTTCCCGGCGCGGAGGACGTTTCCGTCGGCGACCAGGTGTATCTGCAGGACGCCTACGGCCGCCATGTGCCCGTGAAGGTCACCGCCAAGGACGACAAAACCATCACCTTTGACGCCAACCATGAGATGGCCGGAAAAGAGCTGAATTTCACCATCGAGCTGGTGGAGGTCCGCGACTGATCCCGGATATCCGGATATGGAAAAGGCCGCCCTTCTTCGGGCGGCCTTTTCTTTGTCCGTTCATGCGTCTTTTTTGAATTCCCTGTACTGTCTCGCCGTCAGCCACAAGTCCCGCTCGTTCAGCGCTTCGTAGACGCCTTCGCTGATCATCTGCGTCGTGACGATGGCATTGTTCTTCACCAGGCGGCCCAGCACGGCGTCCGCCAGGTATTCCGCGGCCTTGGGCGACAGCGTCTCGCCTGTCCCCTCGTTGGCCTTCATAATGCTGCTGACCAGTTTCTCATCGTCGAAAAACACCAGGTTGCCGGAGCGTTTCATAATCTTCACAGTGCCGTCCCATCCTTTCAGTTTTCAGGAATGCTCTTCCGTTTTTGTTAAAAGGCAGAAGAGAGCGATTGGTTTTATCCAGTATAGCACATCCGCTTCCGTTTTTGAAGAGGAAAAGTCACGGCGGCGGATTTCCCTTTTCTCCTCTGGTAAGCGGTTGTCAACTCGCTTCGGAAATGGTAGAATGGGGCCATCCGATCGATCGCGTTGGGAGTGCAGGCAGATGGAACGAAACACCCTTGCCATGGTGCACGATTTTTTGCGTCAGCATGTGCGCCCCGGGGCGCTGTGCATCGACGCCACCGCCGGCCGCGGGCGGGACACGGCGCTGCTCTGCCGCCTTTCCGGGCCGGACGGCCGCGTACTGGCCTTTGACATTCAGCCCGCTGCCCTGGAGCAGACCGCGGCGCTGCTCACCGCCGAGGGATTGCACGCCGAGCTGCATCTGGACAGCCACGTACACATGGAAACCTACGCCGCAGCGGGCAGCGTGGACTGCATCGTGTTCAACTTCGGGCGGCTGCCCGGCGGCGATGCGCAGATCATGACCCGGGCGGACACCTCCGTCGCCGCGGTGGACGCCGGGCTCAGGCTGCTCAAGCCCGGCGGCGTGATGGCGCTGGCGCTTTATTACGGCGGGGCGAACGGCTTTGAGGAGCGCGACGCGCTGCTGGACTATCTCCGGGGCGTGGACGCGCAGCGCTTCAGCGTCCTTTGCTGTGACTGGCGCAACCGCCCCGGCAACCCGCCCATCGCGGTCTTTCTGTGGCGGGAGGCATCCGGCGGCGCGGCAGGTTGAAATCTGCGCAGCGCGCCGTTATAATGATTACATGATGGCGAAACGCCGCACCGCTTTGCGGTGCAGCAAAACAGCAACGCTGTTTTTCCATGTATTCATTGCAATGAGCATCGGGCGAATGATTTTTCAAATCATTCGCTGCCAAACGTGTCGTTTGGCAGCGAAAACAATCGAAGTAACGATTGTTTTCGCCATCCGATCATCATTATAATGATTCTAATGAAGCAAAGGCGGTGAAAAGCCATGACCTATGAGGAAGCATCGGCCCAGATCGCGCCCGGCCGCTATCGCCATTTCAAGGGCAGGGAATATGAAGTGCTCGCGCTCGCCCGCCACTCCGAGACCGAGGAAGCCATGGTCGTGTACCGCGCCCTTTACGGCGACGGCGGCATGTGGGTACGCCCGGCGGACATGTGGCTGGAGACCGTCACGCGGGACGGAACAACGTTTCAGAGGTTTGAAAAGCTATGAAAAAAGCGCTGTTTCTTTTGATTTTTGTCCTGCTGTTCGCAGGCTGCGGCTCTGATTCCGCGCATTCAGGCAAGGAAGGTGATGACATGCCGAAGCAAGGCTACACCCAGATCGACCAGGAGACCGCGAAGGAGATGATGGCCCGCGAGGACGGCCACGTCGTCGTGGACGTGCGCCGGCAGGAGGAATATGACGCCGGCCACATCCCCGGCGCCATACTGGTCCCGAATGAGCTCATCGGCTGCGACGCGCCGGAGGCTCTGCCGGACTATGACCAGATCCTGCTCATATACTGCCGCAGCGGAAACCGCAGCAAGCAGGCGGCGGAGAAGCTGGCCGGCATGGGCTACACCCGGGTCTATGAGTTCGGCGGGATCATCGACTGGACGGGCGAAATCGTGACGGGGCCGGCGCCGGAAGCGCCGCAAAACGCCGTGCTGCGCCTGTCCTCCTTTGACGGCGGCGGGCCGGAATACTCCGTGGAGATCGCGGACCCTGCCCTGCTCTCCTGCACCATGGAGCGGGACTACGGCACCCGCCGGGACGAGCCGGAGGACGGCTCGCCCTATGATGTCATCCTCACCTTCACCGGGCTGAAGCCCGGCACCACCGCCGTGTGCGTGCACAGCCGCTCCCCCATCATGGAGGAGGAAGACCTGTACTATACCGCCGTCGTCGACGAGGCGCTGAACGTGGCGATGGAATCCGACGAGGCGCGCAGCGCGCCATAAAAGGAAAGGACCCTGCGATGAAAATAGCGATCGGCATCGACACCGGCGGCACCTGTACGGACGCCGTCGCATACGACTACAGCGAAAACCGCGTGCTGGCGAAGGGCAAGACCCTGACGACGCGCGAGGACCTGTCCATCGGGATCGCCAAGGCGCTGGACACGCTGCCCCAGGACTACATCCGCGACGCGGTGCTCGTCTCCCTCTCCACCACGCTGGCGACCAACGCCTGCGTGGAGAACAAGGGCGCCCGCGCCAAGCTGGTGATCTTCGGGCTGACGGACGAGCTGATGGAGCGGCTGGGCGTTGAGGCGCAGTACGGCATTCAGCGCAGCGCCGTCCGCTGTGTGGACACCCACAGCAGCGCCGACGGCAGCTTCATCGACGAGCCGGACTGGGACGCGCTGTTCCGGGACTATGACCCCTGGATCGCGGAGACGGATTACATGGCCGCGGCGGAGCTTTACGGCGCCAACACCGGCGCGCCCTGCGAAAAGGCCTTCAAGGCACAGCTGCTGGCCCGCCACGGGCTTTCCTGCGTCTGCGCCAACGAGCTGACCGACCGCATCGACGTGATCCAGCGCGGCGCCACCGCGCTGCTGAACGCCAGGCTGCTGCCCGTCATCCGCGAGTTCATCGCCGTGGCGCTGGCGGACATCCGCGCCCGGGGCTGCACCGCGCCGGTCATGGTCGTGCGCAGCGACGGCAGCCTGATGAGCACCGACGCCACCATGCTCAAGCCCGTGGAGACCATTCTCTCCGGCCCCTCGGCCAGCATCCTGGCGGGCAAGGCCTTCACCGACGAGGAAAACTACATGGTCGTGGACATGGGCGGCACCACCACGGACGTCTCCATGGTTTGCGGCGGCAAGACCGTGAACGAGGCCCAGGGCATCCGCGTGGGCGGCTGGCGCACCTCGGTGGACGGCGTGTTCGTCGACACCTTCGCCCTGGGCGGCGACAGCACCATCCGCATCGAAAAGGGCGTGCTGACGGTCCACCCCCGGCGGGCGATCCCGCTGTGCTCCGCCGCGGCACGCTGGCCGCAGATCGTGCCCATGCTCCGGGACGTGCTGCAAAACGGCTATTCCACCGAGCGCTACCGCTTCCATGAGTTTTACGCTCTGATGAGAGACCCGGCGGACCGCGGCCGCTACAGCGCCCAGGAGCTGAAGCTGGTGGACGCGCTGCGCGACGGGCCGCTGTCCGTCTTCCGTCTGAAGGAAGAAAAGGGCCTTGGCTCTTACATCCGGGACACCGAGCGGCTGGAGCAGGAGGGCGTCGTCATGCGCTGCGGCCTGACGCCGACGGACTTCATGCACATCAAGGGCGATTACACCGAATTTGACCGGGAAGCCTCGCTTCTGGCGGCGGAGTGCGAGCTGAAAAACAGCAACCTGCCCCACGCCCCGGAGGACGTCGCGGCGCTGGCAGAGGCCGCCTACAGCGCCGTGGGCCGGAAGCTGTACACAAATCTGGTGCGCATTTTGCTGGCCAAGGCTTACGGAGCGGCCTTTGACAGCGCTCTGGAGCCGCAGGTCGAGCTTCTGGCCGAGCAGGCCTGGAACCGCCGGGGGCAGGAGGGCTTTGCGCTGATCGACACGCCCATTCGCACCGACATGGTGCTTCTGGGCATGGGCGCCCCGGCGCATGTGTTCCTCCCGGAGGTGGCGAAGGCGCTGGGGACGCGCTGCATCCTGCCGGAACACGCCGAGATCGGCAACGCCATCGGCTCCGTGATGGCGGAGCTGATCGCCCGGGCCAGCGTCACCGTGACCCAGTGGGACGAGGGCGGCGTGACCTATATGGTGCACACCCCCGACGGCAGCGAAAAGCACCGGGATCTGGAGGAGGCCACGGAGATCGCGCGCGCCGCCGCCGCGGCCCAGGCCGTGCGGGAGGCGCAGCTGCGCGGGGCAATGGGCCAGCTGCACCCCGTCATCACCCAGCAGGGCAACTCCCACGACGGCCGCGCCTCCGAGCATCTGACCTACGGCGGCACCGTCACCGCCGAGGTGCGCTATTCTTACGTGAAATAAGCCCGGCGGCAGCGCCTGTTTTGAAAGCCGATAATGACAAACGAAGGAATCTGTGCTATACTGTAAGCAACGCAGTCATAATGATTACATGATGGCGAAACGCCGCAAAGCGTTCCGCCGCACCGCTTTGCGGTGCAGCAAAACAGCAACGCTGTTTTGTCATGTATTCATTGCAATGAGCATCGGGCGAATGATTTTTCAAATCATTCGCTGCCAAACGTGTCGTTTGGCAGCGAAAACAATCGAAGTAACGATTGTTTTCGCCATCCGATAATCATTATCACGAAAAGGAGCGCAACAATGAACGTTGAAATGACAATCCAGCGTATGTACGACAAGTTCCCGAAGCTGTTCAAGAACCGCGCGGACTGCTATAACCGCCTGTTCTGCGAGCCGGGCAACGGTTACGAATGGGACCACGGCGAGCTTGTCCCCATCGTGGTTCTGAAGCACAGCTACACCCCGGAGGAGATCGAGCGGGTCGAGAGCAAATGCACCGCGCGCTTTGTCAACGGGAAGGCATTTCAGCACAAGCTGATGAGCATCCGGGATGAGAAGATCACCACCGCCATGGAGCGCATCCGGGAAGACCCGGCCTATGCCTACAAGGTGAACTGGAAGGCCATCGACGATGCGCCGGACGATGTGTACCACCTGCGGGAGCGCAAGCGCCGCTGGTATTTCTACAACGACATCTCCAACGAGGTCGATTTCTGCGTTGACCGCGTCAAGCTGTTCAACCCGCCCGCCGACATCAAGCCGGACTGGGCCGCCGCCATTGAAGAGTGCAAGCAGATGATCCGGGAGGACGGCTACATCCTGCCGGAATGAACCGCATAGAAACGCCCCGGAACGCCGCGCACCCTTGTGCGGCGTCCCGCCGTAAAGAAGAATAAGGAGACGATGCTTCTATGGATGAGATCCGTTTCAAACCGCTCCCGCCGGGCACGCCGCCCTTCATTCAGCCCGAGATGGACGTCAGCGGCATCAGGCGCAAATACCTGGACGTGCCCTATGCCGGAACGGCAAACAGCGCCCAGGCGCTGGACATCTTTCTCCCCGACGAAGGGGACGGCCCCTTCCCCACGCTGATCCAGTTCCACGGCGGCGCATTTCTCGGCGGCGACAAGCGCGACGCCCAGAGCATTTACCTCATCAACGGCATCCGCCGGGGCTATGCCGTCGTCAACGTCAACTATCGCCTGACCGGCGAGACCATCTTCCCGCAGCCGGTGTACGACGCGAAGGCGGCGGTGCGCTTTCTGCGGGCCAACGCGGCGAAGTACTGCCTGGACCCGGCGCGCTTTGCCGCCTCCGGCGACTCTGCCGGCGCCTATTTCGCGGCGCTTCTGGGCACGTCCGCCGGCGTTGCCGCCCTGGAGGACAAGACCATGGGCTGCCCCGACAGCGACAGCGCCGTGCAGGCGGTGATCGGTCTGTTCGGCGTTTACGACCTGGCGATGCAGTCGCAGTTCACCTTTGACGCCCCGCCCATGCCCGACGGCAATAAGCTGGCGAATTTTGCGGACACCTTTGCCGGCATGGTCTGCCGTGACTGCCCGGGCCTGGCGGCGCTGGCCTCCCCCGCGGCCTACGTCACGCCCGATTGCCCGCCCATGCTCATCCAGGCGGGCACCGCCGACGAGATCGTGCCCTACGCCGCGTCGGTGGAGCTGGTGAAGCACGTCAACGCCGTCTGCGGCGAAGGGCGCGCGGCGCTGGAATCCCTGCAGGGCGCCACCCACGGCCACCCGTACTATGCCGCGCCGCAGTATGAGCGCAGCCGCTTTGCATTTCTGGACCGGGTATTTGGAATGAAGTGACCCCGATTTGCAGCAAAAAAGCCTTGGAATCTCTGAAATTCCAAGGCTTTTTGATTTTTTGTCCGCTTCAGTCCGACGCGGACACGTCCACGTCCGGGGCGATCTGAAGGCTGTAGTCCGGGTAGGCTTTGCCGATCTCATCATAGAGGATCTGCAGCCCCTCGGAGGGTTTGATGTCAAAGCTCATGACCACGTCAAAGCGCATCTGCCGTGCTTTTTCGTCGAGGTAAAAGCCGTGGAACTGGACGGCCCAGTCGTGCGCCAGGACCCGCTGCCGGACGTCATTCTGGATGCGCGCGGCCTCCGTATCGCCGGTGTTATAGGAATAAACGCCCACGCCGGTCAAAAATACGCCGGTCTCCTTATAGACCTTCGCCTCCACCCGCCGGGTGAGGCGGTCCACCTCCTGCACGCTCATGGTGTCCGGCAGCTCCAGATGCACGGAGGCCAGGTTCTTGTCCGGGCCGTAGTTGTACAAAATGAGGTCAAAGGCCCCCTGCACCTCGGGCTCCTCCATCAAAAGCTGCTTGATGCGGTCGGTGGTCTCCTTATCCGCCCGGATGCCCAGAATGTCATTGAGCGTTTCGATCATCATCTCGATGCCGGACTTGATGATGAATGCGGAAATGACCACGCCCACGTAAGGCTCCAGCGAGACATGGGCCAGCAGAAAGATGATGGCGCAAAGCAGCACGGAGCCGGACAAAATGGCGTCAAACATCGCGTCGGAGCCGGAGGCCACCAGGGAGCCGGAGTTCACCTTTTTCCCCTGGGCCTTGACATAGCGGCCGAGGACGATCTTCACCGCCACCGCCACGGCGATGATGACGAGCGAGACGATGCTGTAATCCGGCTGCTCCGGGTGGAGGATCTTCTTCACCGACTCCACCGCGGAGGTGATGCCGGCATACAGCACGATGCCCGCCACGATCATGGCGCTGAGATATTCGATGCGCCCGTAGCCCAGCGGGTGCTTCTTGTCCGGCAGCTTGCCGGCCAGCTTCGTCCCCACGATGGTGATGATGGAAGAGAGGGCGTCGGACAGGTTGTTCACGGCGTCCAGTGTCACGGCGATGGAGTTGGACACGATGCCGATCACGGCCTTGAACGCCGCCAAAAGCACGTTGGTCAGTATGCCGATGATGCTGGTGCGGATGATGACTTTGTCGCGGCTCACCGCTGCGGCTGCGGGGTTGGTCTGTTCCATCTTGTCTGCGCCTCCGTATTCGTTCCGGTTTTGTTGCCCTCAGTTTACCACGCGGCAGGACGCGCTGCAAGCGTTTGCGCCGGTGGGCAGCGGTTTTTTCTTGTCATCCGTCCGGGAGCGATGCTATAATTGGGTCATTCTCAAGAGAAAAAGGATGACTTCCCCATGAAAGAGTTGCGCTTTGCGCTGCGGCAGACAGTCCCGATCTTCTTCACCTATCTGTTCATCGGCATCGCCTTCGGCATCCTCATGAGCGACGCGGGCTACAGCGTGGCGCTGTGTACGGCCAGCGCGGTTTTCATCTATGCCGGTTCGATGCAGCTGGTGATGGTGCCCATGATGACCTCCGGCGCCTCGCTTCTCACGCTGGGGCTGATGACGCTCATCATCAACGCCCGCCACATTTTCTACGGGCTGGGCTTTATCGAGCGCTTCCGCGCCATGGGCTGGCGCTGCCCCTACATGATTTTGTCGCTGACGGATGAGACCTATTCCATCCTCTGCTCGGTGCAGGTTCCCCCCGATCTGAATGAGGTCCGGGCCACCTTTCTGATCGCCCTGCTCAACCACCTCTACTGGATCTTCGGCTGCTTCCTCGGCGCGTGCGCCGGGCGGGTGCTGCAGTTCGACATGCGGGGCATCGACTTTGCCGCCACCGCGTTTTTCCTGGTCGTGGTGGTGAACCAGTGGCGGCAGCACCGCTCCAAGCTGCCGTTTCTGACGGCGGCGGTGTGCGCGCTGTGTTTCCTGCTGCTGCTGGGCCGGGACAGCTTTCTGATCCCCACTCTGGCCTGCGCGCTGGTGGTGCTGGTGCTGCTGCGCGGGCGCATTGAGGAGAAAGAAGGTGCGCCGGATGAGTGAAGCCCTCTATCCCGCGGCGGTCATCGCCGTGGTGGCGCTGGTCACCTGGGCCCTGCGGGCCTTCCCCTTTCTGCTGTTCGGCAGCCGCCCTCTTCCTGGCGTGGTGCGCTATCTGGGCCGGGTGCTGCCGCCCGCCATCATGACCGTGCTGGTCATCTACTGTCTGCGGGACACCTCCTTCGCCAATGCCCCCTACGGCATCCCGGCGCTCGCCGCGGGCGCGCTGGTGGTGATTTTGCAGGCAGTGCGGAACAATATGTATCTGTCCATCATCGCCGGCACCGCCTGCTATATGGTTTTGATTCGTGTCATGTGAATTCATCACCCGCCTCCGTCATTCCCGGAGGCGGGTGATGTGCTTCTCCCTCTGCCTGGTAAAAAAAATAATACTACTTGTAAGCCCTCCGCCGTAAAACTACAATGAACTTGAAACGGCCCGGCGTCATCTGCCGCCGGAGAAACGAGAAAAAGAGGAGGGCTATCATGAAAACGAGAAACGGAACCCACATTCTGGCATTCCTGCTGATGCTGGCAATGCTGTGCTCCCTGCTGGGCGCGCCCGCGCTGGCCGCGGAGCCCGGCACGGCTTACCGTCCCGCCGAGGCGATGACGGAGGGGATGGATTACCTGGTCGTCGCGGAGACAGCCGGCGGGAAGTTCGCGCTGGCCTTTGACGGCGAGGCGCTCACATCCCAGTCCGTCACCGAGGCCGATGGCGTGATCACGCTCAGCGACAAATCGGCCGTGTGGACCGCGCGCGAGGACAGCGCCATTGAAAGCGCCGGCACGCCGGGCGTCTTCATCTTCGCCGGCAGCCACGGTCTGATGACCTTCACCGGCGGCCGCACCTTCGAGTACGACGCCGCGGCGAAGACCGTGCTGATGCACAAGATGTACTATCTGACCTTCGACGCCGCGACCGGCAAGTTCGACGAGTCGCTGGAAGCGTCCGAGGCCGCTGCCATCACGCTGTATGAGCCGGTTCCGGTATTCACGAAGACCGACGCCTTCACGGAGGATGACCAGTTCGTCATCGTCACGGAGTCCGGCGCGGCCCTGGCCTATGACGGCGAGGCGCTGACCTCCCAGCCCGTCACCGTGGCGGGCGACACCATCACCTCCCCCGCCCCCGCCGTGGCCTGGACGGCACGCGAGGGCAGCACGGTGGAAAGCGCCGGCACGCCGGGCGTTTTCATCTTCGCCGGCAGCCACGGTCTGATGACCTTCACCGGCGGGCGCACCTTTGAGTACGACGCCACCACCGGCACCATCCTCATGCACAAGATGTACTACCTGACCTTTGACGCCGCCACCGGCAAGTTCGACCAGTCGCTGGAGGCGTCCGACGCCGCGAAATTCACCCTCTACGGCCGGGAGATGCCCAAGGTCGCCAAGGAGGAAAAGTTCATCCCCGACGGCAGTGACCTGCCCTGCGTGGAGCGCGCCGCCGTGAAGAACGCCGACGGCTCCATCACCCTGGCCTTCGTCACCGACATCCACCACTCCACCAAGTACGCGCAGAACAACCTTCAGGTCTGGTTCGACAAGGTCTCCGAAGAGGTGGGCTACATCGACGCGATGGGCTCTCTGGGCGACATGGGCAGCGCCTACAGCGCCACGCCGGAGGAGTACTGGAGCAACCTGGAGCCCGTCTTCTCCTATCTGGACGGCAAGGTGGACGCCGGCGCCATCGGCACGACGGTGTTCACCTTCGGCAACCACGAATGGTATCCCGACGCCGGCGGCAACTACATGGAGTACTATGAAAACCCCATTGCCCAGCGTCTTTTCCGCGTCGGCGAGGCGATGAAGACCGACGATTACATCATCTACTGCCTGGGTGCCGGCGCCATCGCCAGCAAGTACAGCCAGGGCTACAGCGAGGAGGACATCGCGCGCGCTGACGCCTATCTGGCCACCGCCCCCACCGACCGGCCGATCTTCGTCCTGACCCACTTCCCCATCCACTTCTGGGGCGACCGCAAGGAGGAAAACGCCGACAAGCTGCTGGATGTGTTCAACAAGTACCCGAACCTGGTGGTGCTCTGGGGCCACAACCACTCCGACTTTGACGAGAGCTATGACATGGTCTACCGTCCGGGCGACACCATCACCATCGACCAGAACGGCACCACCCGCCAGATCAACTTCACCTATCTCTCCGCCGGCTGCATCTCCGACGTGGAGTACACCGGCGCCTACGGCGGCAGCGCCTGGGTGCTGGCAAAGGGCCTGATCACCACCATCGAGCCCGACGGCAGCCTGACCTTTGATTACTACGACATGGACGGCCATGTGCTGCATGAGAACGGCCCGTACTATGTGGAATTCCGCGACGGCGTGGAGTACGCCACGCTGAAGACCGAGTATGTCGAGCCCGGCGGCGCAGCCACCGCGCCGGAGGTGCCGCAGTTCGACCACTACAACTACACCGGCTGGGACACCGCCTTTGACAAGGTCAACCGCCACCTGGTCGTCACCGCCCAGTATGACTACGACGTGCTGCGTGACCCGGGCTATGTCTACCTCACCATGACCCTCGGCGCCGACGCCGTGACCGGCAAGAGCGGCGAGAAGATCATCCTCTACCCCGTGCCCTACAGGGAGAACATGACCATTGCCGACGCCTTCCGCGCCCTGCAGGATGCCGAGTATCCCGGCACGGACAACCCGGAGGTCACGGCGGGCAACCGCGGCTACTTCACCAAGGTCTGGGGCCTGGATGAGGCGGAGGCCTCCTCCACCCTGAAAATGACCGTGGACGGCGCTTTTGTCCTGGCCATGAACTCCGACGACGGCTACGTGGCCGTCACCGACCCCGCCCAGCCGGGCAACTGCTACTATCTCAGCCTCTTTGACAGCGCCCACCCCCAGGTCACCAGCAGCTATGTGAACCTGGAGGAGACCCGCATCGCCGCCGGCGGGACGGTGAACCTGATCGCCAGGACCTGGGAGTCCCAGCCCAGCTACACCTTCGCACAAATCCCCATGAACGGCGACGTGTACGTCGGCAGCAGCTGGGACAGCCTGGTCGACAGCGGCACCAAGGCCGTGAACGGCCGGGTCCAGCTCAGCTTCCCGGCGGAGGGCGACTACTGCGTGGCCGTCAAGGCCCAGGGCGCTGCGGACGCCTATGCCGTCATCCACGTGGGCAATCAGAGCTTTGCCGACGTCAAGGCGGAGGATTATTTCCATGACGCGGTGCAGTGGGCCGTGGAAAAAGCCGTCACCAACGGCGTGGACGCCACCCACTTCGCCCCGCAGAGCACCGTGACCCGCGGCCAGGCGGTGACCTTCCTGTGGCGCGCCGCCGGCAAGCCGGAGCCGAGCAGCACCGCGAACCCCTTCGCGGACGTGAGCGAGGCGGACTACTACTTCAAGGCCGTGCTCTGGGCCGTGGAAAAGGGCATCACCAAGGGAACGGATGCCGCTCACTTCTCCCCGGCGCTGACCTGCTCCACGGCGGATATCCTCACCTTCCTGTACCGCGCGCAGGGCATCGGCACGGACGGCTGGTACGCTGAGGCGGAGTCCTGGGCCAAGTCCGCCGGCGTGACGGAGGGACTGGACATCACCGTCGCCCCGGGCGTGGACTGCCCCCGCGCCGACGTGGTGTACTTCCTGTGGCGCGTGATGAAGTAAGAATTCTTCTCCATCCTTTTTTCTCCACCCCAGCAAAAGGGATGAGCTCAAATGAGCTCATCCCTTTGTTTTGCCTCCGTGATCGGCGGCTTGCAGTATTTCTTTTCCCACTCCACGATCTTGTGGTCCAGCTTCATCAGCTCCACCCCCGCTTCCGTGATGGAATACTCCACCCGAAGCGGCAGCTCGTCATACTCCGTGCGGGTGATCAGCCCGTAGGAATGCAGCGTGTGCAGCGTCGCGGCCAGCGCCGCATTGGAGATCCCCGGAAGCCGCCGTTTCAGCTCCCCGAAGCGGCGCGGGCTCTTGCGGCACATGTGGAACAGGATCCGCATCTGCCATTTCGAGCCGATGATCTCAATGGCCGGCAGGCCGATGTGATTGTCCACGCAGGAGCGGACATACTGCTCAATCTCATCCAGCATCTCGTCCAGCATTCCGTGTCTCCCCCCTTTGCTTTCCCGATTATACCCGCTGCGGGCAGATTTTGTCAATGCGCCGGGCGCGGCGCTTCCATTTCAGCCGCCGCTGTGATATGATATTGTAGATCGCAGCAAGCGCATCGGCGCATCGGGAACGGAGGATGGACATGGAACAGAATACTTACCCCCGCGTCTCCCCGGAGGGCTTTTGCCCGCGGTTTGACCGCTGCAGCACCTCGCTCATCGAGGAGCCGGAATACTGCGAGGTGTGCAGGCACTTCTCTGACCGCGACAACACCTGCCGCTGGCCGGAGGCGGCACAAAGCTGAGCCGCCTGCGGCAAAGCGCACGACACACATTACGGGAGGGAGCACCATGTATCAGAAAAGCCCCATCAGCCCCCGCGTCGCGCTGCTGCGCGCGGCCCGGCACCGAAGAAATCTTCAGCAAAGGTGAATCCATGATGAAGCAAAATCAAATCAGACCGAACGGCTATCAGGAGACGATCCGGAAAGGGATCGCTGCCGTCCGCGCCTTTCCGTCCGGCGTTTCCCGCGGCGCCGGAAGCCGGGAGGAGCAGCTTGCGCGCCTGAAAGCGGAGATTGGGCGCGCGGATGCGCTCGTCATCGGCGCCGGAGCCGGGCTGTCCACCGCGGCCGGCTTCACCTATTCCGGCGAGCGCTTTGACCGATACTTCGGGGACTTCGCGGCGCGCTTCGGCATCCGGGATATGTATTCCGGCGGGTTTTATCCCTTCCCGGACGCCGAGACACGCTGGGCCTGGTGGGCGCGGCACATCTACTATAACCGCTATATCGACGCGCCGAAGCGCGTTTACCAAACGCTGCTGGAGACGGTGCGCGATAAGGATTACTTCGTCATCACCACCAACGTGGATCACCAGTTCCAGCGCGCCGGATTCGACAAAAAGCGCCTTTTCTACACGCAGGGGGACTACGGCCTGTTCCAGAGCGTCGATCCCGCGATCCGGAAGACCTGGGACAACGAGGACTGGGTCATGCGGGCCATGGAGGCGCAGGGCTTTGTCCGCGACGCCGGCGGCGTTTTCCAGCCCGGGTCTGCGGGCGTCGCCATGCGTATCCCGTCCTCTCTGATCCCGAAGTGCCCCGACGACGGATCGGACGTCGCCATGAACCTGCGCGCGGACGATTCCTTCGTGGAGGACGAGGGCTGGCACCGCGCCTCGGCCGCGTATGCCGACTTCCTCCGCCGGCACGCAGATTCGCACACGCTCTTTCTGGAGATCGGCGTCGGCGCCAACACCCCGGTCATCATCAAATACCCCTTCTGGGCGATGACGGCGGAAAACCCGAAGGCGGTGTACGCCTGCCTGAACTACAGCGAGGCCTTCTGCCCCAGGAAGATCGAGGACCGCTCCATCTGCATTGACGGAGACGCCGGTGCGATCCTGGAGCAGCTCAAATAAAAACTGCGCCTGACCGTCGGTTTCGTCACCGACGGTCGGGCGCTTTGTTTTGTTGTGTTCCCGGATCGTCTCGGTCTCGTCCATGTTCATTCCCTCTGCTCGGACGGGTCGAGATAGCGGATGACCTTCGCCGGGACGCCGCCCACCATGGCGTGATCCGGCACGTCCTTCGTGACGACAGCGCCGGCGGCCACCACGGCGTACTCCCCGATCGTGACGCCCGGGCAGATGGTGACGTTCATCCCGATCCAGGCGTTTTTCTTGATGCGCACCTTGCCGTAGGTGTAGAGCGTGTGGCGCTGATTCATATCGTGGTTGATGGTGGCGATCCGCAGCCCGGGCGCGGCCATGCAGCCGTCGTCAAACTCGATGCCGCCGGAGGCGGAGAGGATCGCGGAGTGGTTGATGAAGACGCCCTTGCCGAACTTCACGCGGTTGCCGAAGTCGCAGATGAACGGCGTGAGGATGCGCACGTCGTCGAGCTTTCGCCCGAAGAGCGCCTCCAGATAGGTCACGTAGGTCGGGTCGTCCGGCATGGCGGCGTTCGCCCTGGCGCAGAGGGTGCGGGCGCGCATCATCTCGTCCACCGCTTCGCGGAAATACGGCTCGCGCACGTCGGTCGGGCCGCCCGCGTCCATCAGGTCATATACGTATCCGGGCTTGTAATCCATCTCAGTCACCTCAAATCACGCCGTTGGCCTTCAGCCAGCGTTCGGCCTGCGGCTTTGCGTCCGCCGCGGCGCTGCCGAGAATCGAGAGACCCTTCCTG
>SVKR01000174.1 GCA_015068365.1 Oscillospiraceae bacterium | reverse complement strand
GCGCACCAGCCACGGCATGATCCTGGGGCAGAACCCCCACTATGTCGGCAATGTGGACACGGAGGAGGAGAAGCAGGCACTCATCGAAAAATACGGCAACCAGGCCCTGCGCCCCAGCGTGAAAATGAGCAAATCCCTGGGCAACGTGGTGAACCCCGACGACGTGGTCAAGGAGTTCGGCGCGGACACCCTGCGGCTTTACATCATGTTCATCGGCGACTTTGAGAAGACCGCCACCTGGTCCACCAGCGCCGTGCGCGGCTGCAAAAAGTTCCTGGACCGCTGCTGGAACCTCATGGACATGGCCACGCCGGAGGAGCAGTATTCCCCGAAGAACGAGGCAGTGATCCACCGCAGCATCAAAAAGGTCACCGAGGACATCGACAGCCTCAAGATGAACACCGCCATCGCCCAGCTCATGACCATGGTCAACGAGTTTTACGCCAACGGCCTTTCCAAGGGCGATCTGCGCGCGCTGATGCTGATGCTCTCGCCCTTCGCGCCGCACATGGTGGAGGAGATGTGGGAGCTCACCGGCTTTGCCGCCGAGACCGGCAAAATGGCCATGCAGTGCGACTGGCCGCAGTTTGACGAGGCCAAGATGGTGGAGCAGGAGAAGGAGATCGCCGTGCAGGTGGGCGGCAAGCTGCGCGCCACGGTGGTCATCCCGCTGAACGCCGACGACGAGACGGTTTTGGGCATCGTCTATGCCAATGAGAAGATCGCCCGGCTGATGGAAGGCATGGAGGTCGTCAAGACCATAATTGTCAAAAATAAGCTGGTCAATTTGATCCTCAAACCGGCAAAGTAATGGTTGACAAAGTCCGGCAAAACCTTTATAATACCGTTTGCTAGCCATGATTGATACTGATTTTTAGTTGGTATTATGGCCCTTGAACGCGCCGCAAGGCGTATTTGGAGGGAGGGATAATAAATGTCTGAGATCTACGTCAAGGAAAATGAGACTCTGGACAACGCGCTGAAGCGTTTCAAGCGCAGTTGCGCCAAGTCCGGCGTCCTGGCTGACCTGCGCAAAAAGGAGTTCTACCAGAGCCCCAGCGTCAAGCGCCGCAAGAAGAGCGAGGCCGCCCGCAAGAACAAGAACAAGCGTTATTATTGATCCATCAAAAACCCCGATGCTTTCGCATCGGGGTTTTTCTATGTATGATTCAGTTCATTGTCCGCTCGCTGGCGGCGAAAAGGTGCTGCACCCGCGCACACAGCGCGGCGTTTTCCGGCGCTGCCAGCTCCGGGTCGGAGGCCAGAAGCGCCTTGGCGGCGTCCTGGGCTGTCTGCAGCGTCCTGACGTCGGCGCCCAGGTCGGCGATGTGCATCTCCGGCAGGCCGTGCTGGCGCGAGCCGAAAAAGTCGCCGGGGCCGCGCAGACGCAGGTCTTCTTCGCTGATCTTGAAGCCGTCGTTGGTCTCGCACATGGCCTTCAGCCGGGCCTTCGCCTCGTCGTTTTTCGCATCGGAGATGAGGATGCACCAGCTCTTGTGCTGCCCGCGGCCCACGCGGCCGCGCAGCTGGTGCAGCTGGCTCAGGCCGAAGCGCTCCGCGTTCTCCACGATCATCAGCGCCGCGTTCGGCACGTCCACGCCCACCTCGATGACGGTGGTGGAGACCAGAATGTCCAGTTCGCCCGCCACGACGGCGGCCATCACCGCGTCCTTGTCCTTCGGCTTCATCTTGCCGTGGATGCAGCCCACACGCAGATCGGGGAAGGCACTTTGCAGCGCCTGCGCGTGCTCCACGGCGGATTTGAGCGGCAGATCGCTCTCCTCATTTTCCTCCACCATGGGGCAGACCACGAAGACCTGCCGGCCCTCGCCGACCAGCTTGCGGATGAAGCCGTAAAGCCGCTGGCGATAGCTTTCATCCACGGTGAAGGTGTCCACCTTCTGCCGCCCGGGGGGCAGCTCGTCTATGATGGAGACGTCCAGATCCCCGTAGATGATGAGCGCCAGCGTCCTCGGGATGGGCGTGGCGGACATGACCAGCACGTGGGGCGTCTCGCCCTTGCCGGACAGGGCGCTGCGCTGGTTCACGCCGAAACGGTGCTGCTCGTCCGTCACCACCAGCGCCAGGTCCGAAAACGCCACGTCCTCCGTCAAAAGCGCGTGGGTGCCGACGATGAGATCGATCTCCCCGGCGGAGAGCGCGGCCTTGGTCTCCCGCTTCTCCTTCGCGGTCATGGAGCCGGTCAGCTTTTCCACCCGCAGATGAAACGGGGCGAGGAAGCCACGCAGGGTGGCCAGGTGCTGCTCGGCCAGAATCTCCGTCGGCGCCATGAAGGCGCACTGCCGCCCGCTGCGGCACACCGCCCAGATGCACGCGGCGGCCACCAGCGTCTTGCCGCTGCCCACGTCGCCCTGCACCAGGCGGTTCATCGCCATGCCAGAGGCCATGTCCGAAAGCGCCTGGGCCACGGCGCGGCGCTGCGCGCCGGTGGGCTGGAAGGGGAGCGCGGCGTAAAATTCGGCCGGGTCGGCCTTGGGGACGGGGATGCCCCGCAGGGCCTGGCGCTTTGCGCGCAGGCGGTCCATGGCGCATGCCAGCACGAACAGCTCTTCAAAAATGAAGCGGCGGCGGGCCAGCTCCAGCGCTCCGAAATCCGCCGGAAAATGGATGGTTTCGTAGGCATAGCGCGCCTGGGCCAGACCGTAGTCCGACTGGATGCGCTGCGGCAGCGCGTCGGGCACGTCGGGGCCGATGGCGTCCAGCGCGCTGCGGACATAGCCGATCAGCAGCTTGTTGCTGACCCCCTGGCAAAGGGGGTACTTCGGCAGGATGCGCCCGGTTTTCTCGCCCTGGCGCTGCTCCGGCTCCCAGTCCGGGTTGGTCATGGCGCGGTGGGTCAGGTTGCCGGAGAGCCTGCCGTAAAAGACGTAGGTTTCCCCCTGGTGCAGCTGGTTGCGCACCCAGGTCTGGTTGAAAAAGGTGATGTCCATGCTGCCGCTTTCGTCCACGGCGCGCAGCTTTACCAGCTCCATCCCCCGGCGCACCCGGGCGAGGGTGGGGGCGTTTGCCACCATGGCGCGGATGCACACCGGCTCGTCCAGCGGCGCGGCCATGATGGGCTGAAAGTGTGTCCGGTCCTCATAGCTGCGGGGAAAATAGTTCACCAGGTCGCCCAGAGTGAAGATGCCCAGCTTGTTCAGCGCCTTTGCCCGCGCTTCGCCCACACCCTTCAGACTGCCGATCGTTTGCTCTGCGGCGGTCATGGCGCCACCTCGCTTTCGTTCTTTTGTAGAATCAATATAACACGAATTGCAAAACCCGCGCAAGGGGAGTATAATGCGGAAAACGGGAAACGAGAGGGGGCGCGCAGATGCTGACCGTGATACTGACCGGGGGCGCATCCCGGCGCATGGGCCGGGACAAGGCCATGCTGCCGTACCAGGGCGCAACAATGCTGCAGCGCCTGATCGAGCGCTATGCTGCCCTGGGGCCGGTGGCCGTGTCGGTGGACCGGGCCGGGCGCTTTCCCTGCGCCGGCGCCGCGGAGCTGCCCGACGCTTTCCCCGGCCAGGGACCGTTAAACGGCATCGTCTCCGGCTTCCGGGCCACACAGGCGGACGCGCTGTTGCTGACCGCGGTGGACCTCCCCCACGGCAGCGTTGCCCTCGCCCGGCGGCTCGCGGAGCTGAGAGGCGACGCGGACGTCTGCCTGCTGCGGCGGGGCGTGAAGGGAATCGAGCCGCTCTTCGCCATCTACGGCCGGGCCTGCCTGCCCGTGGCGGAGGACTGCCTGCAGCAGGGGCGCAAGGCGATCTTCGCGCTGCTCGACCGCGTCCGCGTGCGCTATGTCGCGCCGGAGGAGCTGGCGGAATTTGACCTGGAGCGCTGCTTTTTAAACGTCAACACCCCGGAGGACTACGCCGGGCTGCAACCCTGCGGTGAAATCAAAACTCCCGACTGAGGCCAGCCGGGAGTCTCAAGCTGTCGACAAAGTGTCGACAGCTTGAGAAGCAAAAACCGAAACATTGAAAAATGTTCCGGTTTTTGCGAGGATTGAACGTGCAGGGGGCCTCCCGGCCCCCCTCACACCCCCCCATGCAAGACGATTCCTTTGCAAAACAGGGTTTGTCTACAACCAGAACAAAACTCCCGACTGAGGCCAGCCGGGAGTTTTGATTTAGGAAGCAGAGCGTTTACTTCAGCAGGCCGAACAGCTTGCCCAGCAGCCCGGTGGGCTTGCCGGAGGCAGCCGGCTGCGCGCTCTCGGCGGTCTGCCCAAGCTCCTGCAGGGGCTGCGCCGTTCCG
>SVKR01000173.1 GCA_015068365.1 Oscillospiraceae bacterium | reverse complement strand
TTCGTTTGTGGGGTGGGTAAAGGGACTCGAACCCTCGACACCCGGAACCACAATCCGGTGCTCTAACCAACTGAGCTACACCCACCATAGAGAAAATGGTACGCCAGAAGGGACTCGAACCCCCGGCCTACTGCTTAGAAGGCAGTTGCTCTATCCAGCTGAGCTACTGGCGCGTATTTGAAGGAACCCGCAGCCTTTTTTCGCTGGAGCGGGTGAAGGGAATCGAACCCTCGTATCCAGCTTGGAAGGCTGGTGTTCTACCATTGAACTACACCCGCAAGCTAAAAAAGGATAGCATGAATCCCGTGGGATGTCAAGTGCTTTTTTAGCAGGATTTTCAGCCGTGGAAGAGTTTTTTGACCTGATAGCGCGGCTCGCATGTGACGTTGACGCCCAGCTTCTGGAACAGGTTTTCGTCCACGCGGGAGAGAATGACGGAGGAGTGCGCCTCGCAGCCCCGCAGGGAGCTGAGCTTCTCCATGGCTCGCTCGGCCATGGGGTCGGTGACGGCGCAGATGCTCAGTGCCTCCAGCGTCTCGTCGGTGTGCAGTCTGGGGTTGTGGCCGCCCAGATGCTCCACCTTCAGATGCTGGATGGGGGCGATGATGCCGGGCGCGATCAGCAGCTGCTGCTTTTCGATGCCGGCCAGGGTCTTCAGCGCGTTCAGCAGGCAGGCGGAGGCCGGCCCCAGAAGGCTGGAGGTCTTGCCGGTGATGACCCGGCCGTCGGGCAGCTCAATGGCCATGGCAGGGGCGCCGGTGGTCTCGGCGCGGTTGCGCGCGGCGGCGACCACGGGGCGCTCTTCCACCGTCAGGTCCATGCTGTTCATGATCAGCTCGATCTTGCGCAGATCATCCGGGTCGCTCAGTCCCTGGCGGACGGAGCAGGCCGTGCTGAAATAGCGGCGGATGATCTCCTGGCGGGAGGCGGCCCGGCAGGCTTCGTCGTCAAAGATGCAAAGACCGGCCATGTTCACGCCCATGTCCGTGGGGCTGCGGTAGGGGTGCTTGCCCCAGATGCGCTCCAAAATGGCGTTGAGCACCGGGAAGATCTCCACGTCCCGGTTATAGTTCACCGTGGTCTCGCCGTAGGCCTCCAGGTGGAACGGATCGATCATGTTCACGTCGTCCAGATCGGCGGTGGCGGCCTCATAGGCCAGGTTGACCGGGTGCTTCAGAGGGAGATTCCAGATGGGAAAGGTCTCAAACTTTGCGTAGCCGGCGCTGACGCCCCGCTCATGCTCGTGGTAAAGCTGGCTGAGGCAGGTGGCCATTTTGCCGCTGCCGGGGCCGGGCGCGGTGACCACCACCAGCGAGCGCTCGGTTTCGATGTAATCGTTTTTGCCGAAGCCCTCGGGGGAGACGATCAGCCCCACGTTGGAGGGATAGTCGGGTATGATGTAGTGGCGGTAGACCCGGATGCCCAGCGCCGCCAGCCGCTTCTGGAACAGCTCCGCCGTGGGCTGGCTGCGATAGTGGGTGATGACCACGCTGCCCACATACAGCCCGATGCTGCGAAATGCGTCGATCAATCGCAGGCAGTCCTCGTCATAGGTGATGCCCAGATCGCCCCGGCGCTTGTTGCGCTCGATGTCGTCGGCGGAGATGGCGACGATGATCTCCGCCTCGTCCTTCATCTCCAGCAGCATGCGCACCTTGCTGTCCGGCTGAAAGCCCGGCAGCACGCGGGAGGCGTGGTAGTCGTCAAACAGCTTGCCGCCGAACTCCAGATACAGCTTGCCGCCGAACTGGGCGATGCGCTTGCGGATGTTCTCCGACTGCAGCTTCAGATATTTATCGTTGTCAAAACCGATTTTGTTCATGTTGCCGCCTTCTCCCCGGAAGAATCTTTATTTTGTTTCGTCCTGTTTCTTTTTTCCTTTGACGGTGCGCAGAATGAAAAACAGCAGCACCGCGAGATAGACAATGCAGATGCCGATGACCGTATAGAGCAGCACGTCGCTTTTCGGCGCCATGCCGACCAGAATCAGCACCGGAAAGCCGAAGCCGATGCCGAAGGAGCTGCCCAGCACCAGATTGTTGGCCGCGGGGGTGCGGTACTCCGGGTCGATCTCCCGCAGCAGCAGCACGCCGGAGGAGATGGTGCCGGTCAGCATGCCGAACATGCTCATCAGCCCCTCGTAGTAGTAGCCGGGATAGACCCTTTTGCAGATCCACGCCAGATAGAACCAGGTGGCGGCGGCGCCGACCACCGTGAGCAGCGCGAAGGGCAGCCACAGGCCGCTCAGATCCTCCAGCCGGATGGACGCGATGCCCGCAATGATCATCAGATCAAAGGCAAAGCCGCTGATGCGGTTGAGCAGATAGTTGTTCTGATACTGGCGCTCCATAAAGTGCAGGCGCTTCATTTTGGAGAGAAAGACCTTCACCAGCACCGCCACCAGCGAGCCGATGATGAAGTTGAAGCCCCAGAGCAGGCCGTTCACCGTGGCGCCCGCGCCCGGGCTGACGGCGCCGATGCCCGCGGTGATGCCCCAGGTCAGCAGATAGGTCAGCAGATAGGTGAAGATGACCATGGCCGCCTGCATGGAAAAGCGGTCCAGCGACTCGCTCAGCGGCATTTCGCCCTGGTCCTGAAAGGTGTCCACCGTGACGGAGCCGGACAGCTCCGCATGCTCGATGCGGCGGATTTTGCCCTTTTTCGCCAGAATGTTCAGCACGACAACGCCCACGATGCAGGCGACAAGATAGCCGGAGGCGGCCAGAGACAGGCCGAAGCTGCGCCCGCCGGCAAAGCCCAGCGACTCATAGGTGCCGCCGATGTTGTTGGCCTGGCCGGGGCCCTGGCCGTAGCCCATGGGCAGCAGGATGCCCGCTGCCTTGAACAGCGTGGGCATGACCGTCCACGCCAGAAGCAGCACCACCACGCAGCCGACGATGGCCTGGACCAGATATACGCTGACGATCATCGCGCCGCTCTGGGCGCCGACCAGGGCGCTGGAGCGGTCACGCGCGTCGGGCTTTTGCACCCGCAGGCTCATGGCAATGAAGCCGATGGCGATGCCGTGATAGGTGATGGTCTCCATCATGGCGCCGTCCAGCTGCAGCACGCCGACGCTGCGGAGGATCAGCAGGAGAAAGCCCGCCAGCACGGCGGTGGGCATCAGGCTTTTGCGGAAAAAGGGGATCTTCCGGCGCAGAGCGTTGGCGACGATGATCGCCGCCGCGAGGATGCCGAACTGGATGAGGATGTTCCAGAGTGCGATGTTGGCTGCTGAGTAATCCATGGTAGCCTCCTTTGCTGTCCGGGTCGAAATAAGGTCAGCGCATTTGCTGCAAATGCGCGATCACGGTCCTGTACTTTCGGGTGCAGCGCACCTCCGGCGAGGTGATCTCAAAATGGCGTCCGCCGCAGCTGAGGTCCACGGTCTGGGCCTGCACCAGGGAAAAGCCGGTGATCTCCTCCAGCGGAAAGCGCTGTCCGCAGCACTCCAGCCGGTCCCGGTACAGGGCCATGCTGCCGCTGCCGAAGAGCGTTTCGCTGTGTTCGCCGGGAAAGATCTCCTTCAGCTCCATGCCGTCGTCGGAGAAAATGCAGCCCTCGGCGCTGTCCGCCAGGGCGCAGAGCGCCTCAGTCTGCGATGCGTCCCAGTCGGTGATGTTGTCAAAGGGGGCATCTTCCCCCTCCAGAAAGCCATATTCATTATAGCGGACGGAAAAGCCGCAGGGGCAGGAAAGCGTGTCCCCGGCGGAGCGCAGCGTGCCGATTTTGCCGCAGCGGGGGCAGCGGCACAGCACCGTCTCCAGATGCTCCGCCAGGCCTTTGCCCCGGAAGGCCACCATTTCCCGGCGCTGCAGGGCATAGGCGTCGGCAAACAGGTCCTGCCGGATGGCGTCGTTCACCTGATCGGCCGTCATGGCCTTCAGCTGCTCCGGCGAATAGACGTTTACCACGCTGCCGGTCATTTTACCCCGGCGCAGCCGGGCGCTCCAGCGGGGGGAGGTGAAGTAGGCGCCGTCAAAGCGATAGGTCACAAGCGGCACGCCGCTGCTGCGGGCCAGCTTGCCCGTGGCGGGCGGGATCGGATTGGTCAGCCCGTTGAAGGAGCGGTCCCCCTCGGCGAACATGGCAACGCTCACGCCCTTGCGCATCCGCCGCAGCATGGTCATGGCCGTGTCCCCGGCGGTGGTGCCCTTCAGCCGGGCGATGGGGTTCATCAGAAAGACGATCAGCTTTCCGGCCAGGCCCCAGCGGAAAATATGCTCGCTGGCGACGAAGGACATATAGTCCGGGAAGGCCAGGGCCAGCAGCAGCGGGTCCCAGTCGGTGTTGTGGTTGCACAGCACAAGAAACGGACCTTTTTCATTGCAGATCTCCGGGGTGTAGGCAAACTTGCGCCGGAGCCACGGCCCGACAAGGGCGCGGCCGAATCGCCAGACAAACTGATAGCGGCGCAGATGCTCCATCCCCGACCCTCCTCCGGCAGCGCAGGCTGAAATACAATAATAATATCATACATCTTTTTCAAACACTGTGCAAGATAAAAAAACGCGCCGCGCCCGGATCTGACCGGAAGCGACGGGGAAGTGCGCGTTGACATTCCGCGGCGGGAATGGTACACTTCTGAATACTGTGAATACCGGATGGAAGGGGTTTCGTCATGCTGATCGCGCTTTTGCTGTTCGCCGCCACCTATGTGCTGATGCTGCTGCTGCCCAAGCGGCGGCCCGTCGTCGCCCTCATCTCCGCGGCGGTCTTTGTCATCTCCGGAATGCTCTCGCCCCAGCGGGCCTTCGCCGCGGTGGACTTCAACGTGCTGTTGATGATCGCCGGCACCATGGGCACCGTGGCGCTCGTGATCGAGAGCAAGATGCCCTTCCTGCTCAGCGATCTGATCGTGGAGAAGGTGCCCAATGTCAAGTGGGCGATCGTCATCCTCTCCCTTTTCGCCGGGGTGGTCAGCGCCTTCATCGACAATGTGGCGACAGTGCTGATGATCGCCCCCATCGCCATGGCTATGGCCAAGCGCCTGGACCTGAATCCCGTCAAAATGATCATCGCCATCTCGGTCAGCTCCAACCTGCAGGGCGCGGCGACGCTGGTGGGCGACACCACCAGCATCCTCCTGGGCGGCTACGCGAACATGAGCTTCAACGATTTCTTCTGGTACATGGGCAAGCCTGGCATCTTCTTCGCCGTGGAGCTGGGCGCCGTCATCAGCGCGCTGATCCTGCTCTTCCTCTTCCGGCGGGAGACCGCGCCGGTGGAGGCGGGGGAGCGCACGAAGGTGACGGACTATGTCCCCACCGTCTTGCTGTGCGCCACGGTGCTGCTGCTCATCGTCGCCTCCCTCTTCCCGGACCGCCCCGCCATGACCAACGGCATCATCTGCGCCGTCATCATGGTCATCGGCATGGTCTACCATGCCATCCGCAACAAGAGCATCAAGGCCATTGCCGGACCGCTGAAGGAGATCGACCTGGAGACGATCCTGCTGCTGTTCGGCCTGTTCATCGTGGTGGGCGGCATCACGGAGATGGGCGTGGTGGACGCCATCGCAAGCCTCTTCACGAAGCTCGGCGGCGGCAGCGTCTTCCTGATCTACACCATCATCACCTGGGCCAGCGTGGCCATCTCCGCCTTCATCGACAACATCCCCTATGTGGCCACCATGCTGCCGGTGGTGCAGTCCATCGCCGTGGCCATGGGCGTGGACCCGACCGTGCTGTATTTCGGCCTGCTCTCCGGCGCCACGCTGGGCGGCAACCTGACCCCCATCGGCGCCTCCGCCAACATCACCGGCATCGGCATCCTACGCAAGGAGGGCTGGGAGGTCACCAACGGCGACTTTATGCGCATCGGCGTGCCCTTCACTCTGGCCGCCATCATCCCGGCATATATCTATCTCTGGATTTTTTACGGCGTCCACTGAGCCACGCTATATGAAGAATCGCCGGTTCCCGTAAGGAACCGGCGATTTTTTGCGCTCAACTCACTTGATGATGCGGTAATAGCCCTCTTTCCGCGGCTTCGGCGCCGGGGCGTCCATGTCGGCGTAGCCCAGGGCGATGGAGCACCAGCCGTCCAGGCTTTCATCCAGCCCCCACTGGCGCAGCAGGGCCTTGCCCTCCTCGGTCTTGAACATGGCGTTTGCCCGGTGGATCCAGCAGGAGCCCAGGCCGCAGGCGTAGGCGGCGTTGAGCATGTTGGTCTCCACGGCGGCGGCGTCCAGCGGGCCGAACTCGTCCGCCGGGGCCAGCACCAGGATGATGGTGGGCGCGCCGTAATAGGTGTCGTTGCTCATCCCGATCACCTTCGCGTTCAGCGCGGCCACGGCGTCCCGGGTGGCCTTGTCCTGCACCGCGACGATGTAGGGGCGCTGCTCGCCCTTGGCCGTTGGGGCATAGGTGCCGGCGTCCAGCACGGTCTTGAGCTGCTCATCCGTGATCTGCTCCGGCTTGAACTTGCGCACGGAGCGGCGGTTCATCAGAACCTCGATTGCTTCCTTTTTCATGTGATACCTCCGTTCAGCCATTCGGCTGTGTCCTTGTAAACCAAATCGAACAGTCGCCGGGGATTGTGCTCCCCGACAAAGCTGCTGTGGGGCGTGACGATGCAGTTCGGCTCATCCCACAGCGGCGAGTCCGCCGGAAGCGGCTCCTCGTCAAAAACGTCCACCACCGCGCCGGAAAGCCGCCCGCTGCGCAGCGCGTCGGCCATGGCCTCCGCATCCACGATGGGGCCCCGGGCGATGTTCACCAGCACGGCGCCGGGCTTCAGCAGGCCGAAGCGCCGCGCGTCCATGAGCCGGCGGGTCTCCTCCGTCAGCGGCAGGGTTACCAGAAGAATGTCCGTCTCCGCCAGCACCTCGTCCAGCGCGCCGATGCTGCGCTGCGTCTCATAGCCCTCCGCCGCCGGGTCCGGGTGGCGGCAGAGACCGACGCAGCGGCAGCCCATGGCGGTGAAGCGCCGGGCGCACTCCGTGGCGACAGAGCCGGCGCCCAGCAGCGTCACCTGCCTGCCGCCCAGCTCCCGCAAGGGCTCGGTGCGCTCCCAGCGGTGGGCTTTCTGCCGCGCGGCATAGGTCGCCGCGTCCTTATAAAGCTGCAGCACGCCCCACAGGGCATATTCCGCCATCGGCACACCGTAGACGCCCCGGGCGTCCCGCAGAAGGATCCCGTGGGCGCGGATGTACTCCAGCGGCATGTGGTCAATGCCGTGGGAGGTGGTGTGGATGTACTTCAGCTTCGGGAACCGGGCGATGTCGTTGAAGCAGAAAAAGCGATAGCAGAACACCGCGTCGATGTCGGAAAAGTCCACGCCGTCGTAGGGCGCCTCCTCCGGGCCGGGCCGCCCGTCCTCCCCCGCGGGGAGGAAGACGGGCTCGATCCCCAGGTCGCGGATGGCCTCATACATCTCCGGCGTGAAGCCCCGGTCGGACGCCATCAGAAACTTCATGAAGTCACTTCGCGCTCAGCACGTCGGCGATCTGCATGGCGTAAGCCAGCGCGCGGCCGTAGCTGTTGCCGTTGAGCAGCAGGGGATAGTCCACGGCGTACATGCCGCCCGCGGCGTTGCCCACGGCGTAGAGACCGGGGATGAGCTTGCTGTCCGCGCCGATGACGTTCAGATTTCCGTCCACCTGCGCGCCGCCGAAGACGTCCAGCAGCATCGGGCCCCATTTCAGCGCATAGAAGGGGGCCTTCTCCACGCTGGTAAGCAGCCGCGCCCGCTTGCCAAAGTCCACGTCGTCGCCGGCAGCGACGATCTCGTTATAACGCTTCACGGTGGCCAGCAGGTTCTCCGCCGGGACGTCCATCTTCTCCGCCAGCTCTTCCAGCGTGTCGGCCTTGACGGCGTTGCCCTTGTCGATGTAGCCCTGCATGGTCTTTTCCATGTGCTCGCGGCGGAAGGAGCCGCCCACCTCGCTGAGGGGCATCATGCCCTGGCCGCCCAGCTCGTCAAAGCGCTCGGCCATCTCGTCGAGATACTTGCCGTCCAGCACGCTCCAGGCATAGTCGCCGCCCGGCTGCATCATGCAGCGGACGGACTTGGCCTGCATCCAGGTGTCCTCGTTCATGAAGCGCCGGCCCAGACGGTTGACGTGCAGGAAGAAGCCCTGGAAGCCGCAGCCGCCGAGGGCGTGGATCGTGGGGGCCCACTCCGGGTTGTCCAGCGCCGCGCCGACCCAGTACAGCATCTTCTGCCCGTCGCCGGTGTTGCCGGGGCGGTCCCACTTCTGCGGGGCGCGGAAGCCGATGGGGCAGAACGCCTCCAGCATCTCCGGGTCCTCGCTGCAGTCGCCCGTGGCGACAACGACGCCCTTCGTGCCCTGATAGCGGCGGATCTTGCCGTCGGGGCAGCGGGCAACGCAGCCGGTCACGCGCCCGTCGGCGTTTTTCTCCAGATACAGCGCCGTCGTGCCGCGCAGAAGGGTGCCGCCGCGCTCCAGCAGCTCGGTCTCCAGGATCTCGCAGGCCAGAAAGCCGCCGCCGATGTGGTGATAGCGGGTGCTTTCCTTCTTCTTCCAGATGTGGTGGGTGCCGGGATACTCGCTGAACATGGGCCCCTTGTAGGCTTCATAGACCCCGACCTCGATGTTGTCGCCGGCCAGGTCCAGCAGCCAGTGGAAGCCCTCGGCGCTGCGGTTGATAAAGAGCCACAGCAGCTCCTCCTGCACGCGGCTGCCGCTCATTTTCAGCCAGTCGGCAGCCAGCGTTTTCTTGTCGATGTGGATGCCCTTTTCGGCCATGATGCGGCTGTTGACGGCGGCGATCTGCCCCGCCAGCGCCCGCATCTTCTCATTTTTGTCCAGCGTGACGACCTGCAGGCCCTTGTCCACGCAGCGGGCGGAGGCCGCCAGGCCGCTGATGCCGCCGCCGATGACCAGCACCTCACTTGTCACGGTTTCGGCGATGTCCGCTTCCGGGACCGGGGCAGGGGGCGTCTCCCAGCTGAAGCCCTTTTTGGGGGAGCGCTGGGAGTAGAATTTCATTTCCAGTTCAGGCATGTTGTACTCCTTTACAAATAGGAAGAATCAAAAGTTTTTGAGGCGGGTTTGCCGCCTCAAAAACACTTACCAGGCGAGTGGTAACGAGCCCTCGCGCCGACCAAACGCGGCTGTCTCACGCAAAGCCGCGTGCGATCAGCGCGAGCAGCTCAAATGCGAACCGTGGTTCGCATTTGAATCATTAGATGTGCAGGCAGGCGCGGAAGGCCTGGTTGACGGCCTCGCAGATGGTGCCGGCCACGTTGTTGCAGTCGCCCACGATGGCCACGCTGGTCTCCGGGCAGCTGTGGCGCAGCGCGTCCACGGTCTCGAAGCGGGGACGCATGCCGACGGCCATCAGCACGGTGTCCGCGGGAAGCTCCTCGGTCTCGCCGGTCTCCACATTGCGGACGACGACGCTGGCGTCCTTGATCTCCACCAGCTCGGTGTTATAGCGCAGCGTGGCGCCCTCGGTGTTCAGGCACTTGAGGATCTCGCCGGCGCCGGAGGCGTCGTTCTTGTGCAGGGTGTGGAAGGCGGTCGCCGGGTCGGCCATCTCCACGATGGTGACGGACTTGCCGGCGCGGGTGAAGTCCAGCGCGGCTTCCACGCCGATGCTGCCGGCGCCCACGACCACCACGCGCTCGCCCGCGGTGATCTTGCCCATCTCCGCATCGGGCGCCCAGGCCACATGGGGCTTGTCAACACCGGGGATGCGCTTGGGGATGACGGGGGTGGCGCCGGCGGCGATGACCACGGCGTCGTAGCCTTCCTTGTCCAGAAGCTCCTTGGTCGCCTCGGTGTTCAGCAGGATCTTCGCGCCCCGCTCCTCGCACTGCTTGACGGTGTGGCGCATCCAGGCCAGGTAATCGCGCAGGTCGTTTTTGAAGGGCGCGGCGACGGCGGGGATGACGTTGCCGCCCAGCTCGCCGCTCATCTCATACAGCGTGACATCGTGGCCGCGATCCAGCAGGGTCTGCAGCGCCTGGATGCCGCCGGGGCCGCCGCCGACGATGGCGACGCGTTTTTTCACCTGGGCCTTGGGCACCACGCCGTCCGGCAGGTCGTTGGTCATGCCGGAGATGGGGTTGGCCGCGCAGAAGATGGGCTTGGGGACCATCAGATGCTTCACGCAGGCGTTGCAGCGCATGCAGGGGCGGCGGTCCTCCGGACGGTCCTCAGCATACTTGCGGGGCATATCCGGGTCGGCCATCAGCGGGCGGCACATGGCCACGAAGTCGGCCCAGCCGTTGGCGAGGATCTCCTCGGCATAGTCCAGGGACATGATGGAGCCGACGGTGTTGACCAGCAGGTCGGGATAGCGCTTCTTCACGTCGCGGGCGAAGTGGACGTTGAAGCAGTGGTCCATCAGATAGTTCTGGCACCAGTTGCGGAAGTAGGCAAAGTTGAAGTCGCTGTGCAGGCCGGCGGAGACGTGAAGGATGTCGATGTGGTCCTTCAGATAGCCGATCAGCTCCAGCGTCTCGTCAAAGTGCATGCCCTCCTCGGCGATCTCGTCGGCGGAGATGCGAAACTCGATGACGAAGTCCTCGCCGCAGTGGCGGCGGATGGAATCACACACCTCAATAGCGAAGCGGGCGCGGTTCTCGGTGCTGCCGCCGTACTCGTCGGTGCGCTTGTTGTACAGGGGGCTGGTGAACTGGCTGATGAGGTTGCCGTGGCCGCCGTGCACCAGCACGATGTCCATGCCGGCGCGCTTCATGCGCTCGGCCGCCTTGCCGTACTTCTCCACGGTCTCGGCGATCTTCTCCTTGGTCATCTCGATGCAGGGGATGGGGTCGCGGCCGTGCTCGGCGGCGCGCTTGCGCTCGTTGTCGGAGATGCGGGGGCTGGCGCTGTAGGGGGCGTGGCCCACGGTCTCAAAGGCGGTGTTCTCGCCGTTGTGGTTGATCTCCAGAGAGGCGTGGCAGCCGTACTGCTTGCACATGTCCGCATACCAGGTCAGCGGCAGGATGCAGCGGTCGGAGTTCATGTCCAGCTGATAGGCCTCGTCCTTGCACTCGGTGATGTCCACGGAGCAGTTGCCCACATACAGCGTGCACACGCCGCCGCGGGCGAACATGCGGAACCAGTTGACAAAGTCATGCGTGACCAGGCCGTCCTCACTGGCCAGGTTGGGGGAGGGCGGCGCGAGGGTGATGCGGTTTTTGAAGTCGATGCCGCGGATGCGGATCGGCTGGAATACGTGCGTGTACTTGGAGCCCATAGGTATTCCGTCCTTTCTGAATTAAAAATGAGAGTATGGGAATCAAAAGGGACGCAGTAAGCCGGTCACTTCCTGCGTCCCGTAGTTCCGATCAGTGAATGGTGACGTTCAGACCGTAGGAAGCCATGATGTCGCGCAGATGCTCCATCTTCTCATCGCTGGGCGGCGTGGCCTCCAGGGGCTTGCCGTCGCTGATGCGCAGATACTTCATCACGCCCATGTTGTGATAGGGCAGCAGCTGGATCACCTGCACCGCGCTGCCCAGACCCACGCAGAATTCCGCCGTGGCGCGGATGTTCTCCTCGTCCTCGTTGAAGCGGGGGATCACGGGGATGCGGATCTGCAGGGCCTTGCCGTGCTCGGCCAGCTTTTTCACGTTTTCCTTGATCTGCTCGTTGGGCACGGCCACCGTGGCCTTGTGCTTCGCGCTGTCCATGTGCTTGAGATCGTAGAGGTACAGGTCCACATAGGGCATGGTGCGCTCCAGTGTTTCCCAGGGGGCGAAGCCCGTGGTGTCCAGCGCGGTGTGGATGCCGTTTTCCTTCAGGCCCTTCAGCACTTCCACCACAAAGTCGATCTGGCACAGCGGCTCGCCGCCGGAGATGGTGACGCCGCCGCCGGAATTTTCAAAGAAATTCCGGTCCTGCAGCAGCCGGTTCACCAGTTCCTCGGAGGTGTAGTCCTTGCCGCACATGGTCAGCGCCTCGGCGTAGCACTTGTCGGCGCACGCGCCGCAGTTGTCGCACAGATCGCGCTTGACATGCACGGTGCGCAGCTGCGCGCCGGTCTGCACGTCGGTCTTCAGCGGGCCTTCCTCAATGGCGTCCTTGGGGCAGGCCTTCATGCAGCGGCTGTTGCAGGCCTCCAGGCCGAGGCAGCGCATGCTCATCCAGCTCAGCTGCTTGTTGAATGCCTGGGATTCGGGGCTGTGGCACCAGGGGCAGCGAAGGGGGCAGCCCTTCAGAAACGCCGTGGTGCGGATGCCGGGCCCGTCCTGCACGGAAAAGCCCTGAATGTCGTAAAGTCTTCCGCTTGTCATACGCTCATCTCCGTTCTGCGGATCAGATCGTCCTGTGCCGCCTTGTAGACCTCGACGAAGTAGGCCGAGAAGCCGGCAATGCGGACCACCAGATCCTCATAGTCTTTGGGTTTCTCCTGGGCCTCGCGCAGCATTTTTGCGGAGACCACGTTGATCTGCAGCTCCATGCCGCCGCCCTTGAAGTATGTCTCCATGACGGCGCGCAGCTTTTTATCGCCCTCCGCGCCCTGCAGGGCGGTGGGGTGGAACTTCATGTTGCAAAGGGTGCCGTTGGCGTAATTCGCCTGGTCGAACTTCAAGATGGAGTTGATGGTGGCGAAGGGGCCGTTCTTGTCCATGCTCTGCACCGGGGAAATGCCGTCGGAGAGCGGGGTCCCGGATTTTCTGCCGTCCGGCGTGGCGGCGACCCAGCCGCCGTAGACCACGTTCAGCGTCACGGGCCAGCAGCCGGCGGTCAGATGGTTGCCGCGCGGGCCGTAGCCCCTGGTGATGGCCTCGGAGTAGGTGTCGGCCACGAACTTCAGGTATTTGTCCGCCTCGGGGTCGTTGTTGCCGAAGTGGACGCACTTGCCGAGGATGTACTGATGCAGATCCTCATGGCCCTCCCAGTTGTTGATGAGGGCGTCGTACAGCTCCGCCGGGGTGGCGATCTTGTCGCGGAAGCAGACCTGGTCGATGATGTTGAGGCTGTCGGCGACGTTGCCGTGGCCGATGGAGGTGTTGCCGGTGTTGTTGTACTGCGCGCCGCCCCACATGGCGTCCTTGCCGGACTCCATGCAGCCGGTCAGCGTGGCGGAGAGCATCGGCAGCGGCATATTCATGGCGTAGATGTACTCGTAGCAGTTGAGCATCGTGACCTGCCACTTGCAGAAGTAGTCGATCTGCGCCTTGTAGGCGTCCAGCACCTGCTGCATGCTGGTCATGTCCTTGAGATAGCCGCACTGCACGCCCGTGGGCTTATCCGTGCTGCCGGGGAACTTGCCGGGGTTGACGCCGTTGTTGATGGCGCACCAGAGCGCGGCGGGCAGGATGGTGTAGGAGTCGTGGCCGTCGCCGCCGGAGTTGGCAAAGTCGTTACCGCAGGCGCAGGGCTCCACGCAGCCGATCAGCGTATAGTTGCGGGCGTCCTCCAGCGGGATGCCGCGGCGCACCAGGGCCTCAATGGCGGTGTCGTCCCACTCAAAGCAGGGCACGCCGCCCACCTGCTTGGTGGTCTCGATGCCGGCCTCCCAGAGTTTATCCGGCGTGCCCGCGTGCAGGCGCAGGGCCAGGGGCGGGTTGTGCAGCTTCAGACGGGCGGAGGACTGCATCACCATGTAGGTCATGGTGTTGGTGGCGTCGTTGCCGTCGCGGTCGATGCCGCCCAGGGTAATGAGCTGGCCGGCGGTGTAGCCCGGGCCGGATTTCGTCGCCCGCTCGGACCAGACCTTGTTGATCTCCGCCACCTTCAGGATGAACATATCGGTGAGCTCCTGGGCCTGCTCCTTCGTCAGCTTGCCCGAAGCCAGGTCCGCCTCCAGATACTTGCCGCAGTACTGATCCAGGCGGCCGTAGCTGATGCCGTGGGGCTGGCTCTCCAGCAGCAGGGCCAGCTGGTAGAGGAAGCAGGCCTGCAGCGCGTCATGATAGCTCTCGCAGGGCTTTTCGATGACGCGGTCCAGGCGGTCGGCCATATCCAGCAGCTCCGCCTTGCGCTGGGGATCCGTGCAGGTCTCCGCCTGACGCAGGCATTCCTTGGCATAGCGCTTGGTGTAGATGATGATGCCCTCGGTGACCAGTTCGATGGCGCGGTAGAACTGGAAGGTCTGGCCCTCATTGCCCTGCAGGCCGCGCTCCAGCATCTCCTTTTTCTTCGCGCGGGCTTCCTCCAGCACGCTGCCCAGGCCCTTGTCCACCACGGTCCAGTAGTTGCCGCAGTAGTGGCCGATGGGGTGCTGGCAGTTGTTCACCGGCAGGAAGTTCAGCACGCCGTTGCCGCAGACATAATCGCGGTACTCATCCGGGTAGATGTCGTCGATCATGGCGCAGGTGCAGTTCTTGTCCCAGAAGTGGCCGGTCTTCTCGATGTATGCCCGGTCCTCGGGATCCAGGTCGTAGGGATCGGTGCCGCGGGTGGGGAAGGTGTCGATCTCGTCGAAGAACCAGTAGAAGGAGTGCTCGGGGTACAGGGCGCTGGAGCGGAACTCCTCGCCGGGGTGGCCGACGATCAGCTCGTGGTCGCGCACCGGCGTCGGCATCTTCTCAAAGAGCTCGCGCATGACCCTGCCGCGCTTGAGGATGCCGGGCAGCTGCGGATTCGCCATGTAAAATTCCGTCACGATGCGGTAACGGTTGATGTCGATTTTCGGCTTTTTGCTCCGATACATCGCGCGGATCTTCTGGACCCGCTCAGAGATGGGTACGTTCTGATACATTGAATCTCCTCCTTTTTTTATGGCAGACGAAGCGGTGCGCTCCTCCTCCGGCACCGCTTCCATACGAATCGCTTATTATACAATAACATAGATGAATTAAAAGTACAATGCTTTCTTTGCGATTTTCCTATATAAAACAGGAACCCCTCCCGCGCAGCCCGACCGCGCCGGTAATACATGGATCCACATAGCCGCTTTCTATGGCTTGATTGATAAAAATTGTCAGATCAGACCGTGCGCAGGGGCCCGAAACTGCCTTTTTTCGCAGAAAATTTTTCCGCCTGCGGCAAGCCTCTGAAATGTTTCTAATATATTAAATGTAGGAAGCGCAGAGTGTTTCGACATTATCACACAAGAAAGGGGGCGCGTCTTGTTGAATATGACGAAACTGCGGAAATGACGAAAAATGTATATGGAACAACTGCGCAAAAAACCTTGACTAATGCGAAAAACGTGATAAAATGATAAACGAGCTTTATAAGAAGATACTAAAATCTTGTTACAAAACTTTTGCGTGGCCGGCAGGCTGCGCAACAAATCCCAAGGCAAAATTTAAAAGGAGGACCCAGAAATGAAAAAGATCCTTGCACTGGTTCTGGTTCTGGTTTTCGCCATCGGCCTCTGCGCCTGCGGCGAGACTGGCGCCGGCACCACCGCCCCCGCCGCCAACTCCGGCAGCTCCAGCACCCCTGCCTCCGGCAGCACCGGCGGCCAGCAGTCCGAAGCGGCCAAGGAGATCCTGGCTGCCGAGAAGGACACCGAGAAGAAGTTCCCCAACCAGAATGAAGACGGCACCGTCAACCTGGACAAGGTCGCCCACTTTGACACCGACTTCGACTACGCTGCCAACGCCAAGCACGAGAAGCTCGCTTACCTGGCTGCTGCCGGCACCGTTCTGTATCAGCTTTCCGCTGATGCGTACGAGCACTGGTGCCCGCTGTTCAACCTGGAGTGGGCCGGCTTCGTCAGCTCCAACGGCGACAGCGACATGTACCTGACCAACCTGCAGACCTACATCGACCAGGGCGTTAAGGGCTTCATCCTCGACCCCGACTCCACCATTTTCCCCTCTGTTCTGAGCATTCTGGAGCAGCATCCCGACGTGTTCTGGATGAGCCAGATGTCTCCCCCGCGTGACGGCGCTGTCGGCGACGGCATCCCTGTCGGCGGCAACCTGATCAACAACTACGTCGGCTTCGATAACGTCGAGTCCGGCCGTGTTGTCACCCGCAGACTGGTCGAGTGGAAGAACGAAGTTTATCCCGACGTTCCCTGGGATGAGGTCGGCTTCCTGATGCTCGACTACAGCCTGTCTCCCCCGCTGCATGACCGTTACACCGGCTCTCTCGAGGTGTTCCTTGAGGCTGGCGGCAAGGAGTCCAACTTCTTCGCTGCGGACTGCGTGTCCACCGGTATGACCATGCAGGGCGGCCTGGACGCTGCCGGCCCGATCGTCTCCTCTCACCCGGAGATCACCTACTGGCTGTGCAACGGCCTGTTCGACGACCTGGCCCAGGCTGCTGCCTCCATCTTTGACCAGCAGGGTCTGACCGATACCTCCGCTGTCTGCGTCTTCGGCGGCTCCGCCCTGATCCAGCAGTGGGATGCCGGCCAGGAGGACAGCTTCCGCTTCGCCGTTTACACCGCCCAGACCCTGTACGCTGAGCCCATCATCGGCGCCGTCGTCGCCTTCCTGAACGGTTGGGCGACCCCCGACAACATCTGGCCCAGCTGGGTCAAGCAGAGCGACAAGGGCATCGACGGCCACACCTATTCTCAGCTGCTGCTGCCCACCGTTCCCATCGAGCATGACAACTACAAGCAGTACCTCGAGTGGACTGACCTGTACACGCACGCCAACGCATGGCCGTATGACAACGAAGTCACCGTCAACTTTGACGACTTCAGCCCCTTCGTTGAAGAGGTTCCTGCCAGCTACGCGGCCTGATTGAATCCATAGCAAATCTCTCCGACGCTGCACCGGAGATAATGGGGTGGGCGGCTCTCAGCCGCCCACCTTTCCCTATCTATGAGAGCACCACTCATTTTGATCAAATATGAGTTTTCATATTATAAACCCTATCTGATACTAGGAAAAGGCAGGTGAACTGCGCATGGCAAAAACTCTGGAATTCCGGGGGATCGGTAAGAGCTACCCCGGCGTTCGTGCGCTGGACAACGTAAACTTCAAGGCCGAGGGCGGCAAGGTCCTGGCCCTGCTGGGTGAAAACGGCGCAGGCAAGAGCACTCTTTTGAAGATCCTCAGCGGCGACCAACAGCCCACCGACGGTGAGATCCTGGTCGACGGGGAGAAGGTTACCTTCCACTCTCCTCATGATGCACATGCTGCGGGTATCAGCGTCATCTATCAGGAGCGCCAGCTCATGCCCAGCTTGTCGGTGATGGAGAACATTTACGCCGGCGCGCTCCCCTTGAAGGGCAAGGGTCCCCTGGTGGACAAGAAAAAGCTCTATCAGGACACGAAGGAACTGATCGACTTCTTCGGCCTGGACATCGATCCCACTGAGATCGTCGGCCGTCTGAGCATCGCCAACCAGCAGATGGTGGAGATCATGAAGGCCTATCGCCGCAACAGCGACATCATCGCTTACGACGAGCCCACCGCGCCCCTCTCCGAGAAGGAGATCGAGCTGATGTTCCAGGGCATCGAGAAGCAGAAGGCCCGCGGCATGGCCATCATCTACGTCTCCCACCGCATGAACGAGATCTTCCGCATCACGGACGAGATCGTCATCCTCAAGGACGGCAAGCATGTGGCCACCATGCAGACCAAGGAGACCACCGAGGCCGAGCTGATCACCAAGATGGTCGGCCGTGACATCGGCGATACCTATTCCTCCCTGCGCCGCAACACCCCGCAGGAGGAGGTCGTGCTGGAGGTCAAGAACCTCAACACCCCCAAGGTCCACGACGTCAGCTTCCAGATCCATGCCGGCGAGATCGTCGGTCTGGCTGGCCTGGTCGGCGCCGGCCGTACCGAGGTCGCCCGCGCCATCTTCGGCGCCGACCCCATCACCTCCGGCGAGGTCTGGCTTGGCGGTAAGAAGACGAACTTCAAATCTCCGCGCGACGCAATTGATGCGGGCGTCGCCCTTTGCCCGGAGGACCGCAAGGAGCAGGGCCTGGTCATGTTCCGCTCCATCTCCGACAACGTGGCGCTGCCTGTCGTTGAGTATCTGAAGAAGGGCCTTTTCGTGGACAAGAGCATCGCCGGCACCCTGGCCGACAAGGCGGTGGAGACTTACGCGATCAAGACGCCCTCCATCCATAAGCTGGTGGCGGAGCTCTCCGGCGGCAACCAGCAGAAGGTCATTCTGGGCCGTTGGACCAGCGAGGCCGTCCAGACCAAGCTGCTGATCCTCGACGAGCCCACCAAGGGCATTGACGTCGGCACCAAGGCGGAGATTTACCAGAAGGTCTGTGACCTGGCCAGCCAGGGCATCGCAGTGCTCTTCATCTCCAGTGAACTGACGGAAGTCATCAACCTGGCTGACCGCATCGTCGTCATGCGCGGCGGCAGCATCAGCGGTGAGCTTCCGCGTGCCGAGGCCACGGAGGAGAACGTCCTCACCCTGGCCATGGCGGAAGAGAAACGGAAGGAGGCGACGGCATGAACGAGACCAAAAAGGGCGGATTCAAAGCGCTGACCCAGAAAAAGATCTTCAGCCTGATCTGCATGTACATCGTCATGGTGATCATCTTCACCGTCTGGGCTGAACTGAAGCACACCCACTTCCTCACGGTTCCGGTGTTCAAAAACATTCTGAACTCCCTGGTCGTCACCAGCTTTCTGACGCTGGGCGCCGGCTGCCTGCTCATCGGCGGTTACCTCGACCTGGCCCAGTCCGCCATCGGCTGCTTCGGCTCCATGGTGCTGGCTACGGCCATTGCCGCCTGGCATTTCCCCTGGTATGTTGCGATCATCGTTGCCCTGGCGCTGTGCGCCGTCTTCGGCGCGATCAACGCGCTGATGGTCACCAAGCTGCGCTTCCCGGCCTTCATCGGCACCCTGGCCATGGCCTCCATGGTGCGCGGCCTCATGTATGTGTTCAGCTCCATGGGCAACAACGGCACTGCCGCAAACATCAACTTTGTGGATTCCACCATTTCCTTCATCGGCACCGGCACCATCGCCGGCATCCCCTTCGGCGTCATTGTGATGATTATCTTCTTCATCATCTTTGGCCTGCTGATGAGCAAGACCGGCTTCGGCATGAAGGTCACCCTGATGGGCGGCAGCCCCGTGGCAGCCACCCTGGCCGGCATCAACGCCGAGGGCCTGACCATCGTCCTGTTCATTATCAGCGCTGTCATGGGCGGCATCGGCGGCATCTTCAATGCGGCCCGCCTCAGCCAGGGCGCGCTGACGGCCCTCACCACCAACCAGTTCACCGGTCTGACGGCCGCCATCCTCGGCGGTATCTCCTTCGGCGGCGGCGTTGGCGGCATGGGCGGCGCCTTCGTCGGCCTGCTGATCCTCAACACGTTCCAGATCGGCATGGGCATCGTCGGCGTCAACCCCTTCTGGGTCAACGTCTTCTCCGGCGTACTCCTGCTGCTCGCCCTGGCCCTTGACTTCATCGCCATCCAGCGTAAGTCCAAGGCCCTGGCGCACTGAGAAGGGAGGATACGACAATGAAAAAGACCAATTTAGCCACCTCTTTCACCAAGAGCAAATCCTTCCCCCTCATCATCATCCTTGTGGTGATGGCAGTGATCACCGCCGTTGTCAGCCACGGGCGCTTCTTTGCCGCCGGCAATATGCTCACCGTGCTTTACGGCATGGTCATCCAGATCATCATGCTCTGCGGCCTCGGCCTCATCCTGATCAGCGGCAACATCGATCTGTCCGTCGGCGGACAGGCTGCTCTGTGCACCCTGATCTTTGCCTGGCTGTGCAAGAACACCGCAATGCCCTGGGGCATTGTGCTGCTCATCACGCTGGTCTTCGCACTGTGCCTGGGTCTTGTCAACACCCTGCTGGTCAATAAGCTGCGCTTCCCGGCCTTCATCGCCACCATCGGTATGAGCTCTGTCTACCGCGGCCTGTGCAGCGTCATGACCGGCGGCGACAACATCCAGATCACCCGCCAGAGCTTCCTGGCCATTGGCAAAACGAACCTCTTCGGCTTCCTGCCGATCAGCTTCGTCTTCGCGCTGGTGGTGCTGGCGATCTTCCAGTTCATCCTGTCCTACACCCGCTTTGGCCGCAACATCTTCATGGTGGGCGGCAACCCCATTGCGGCGCGTCTGAGCGGCCTGAACCCGGATCGCTCCCGTATGATCCTCTTCCTCATCAACAGCGCCATGGCCTGTGTCGGCGGTCTGCTCTGGTCCGCCCAGGCCAAGCTGGCCAGCCCCGTCGCCATCATTGATGCTGCGCCGGATATGCAGGTCATCTCCGCGGCCATCCTCGGCGGCATCGCCTTCACCGGCGGTTCCGGCAACCTGGTTGGCGGCCTCGTGGGCGTGCTGCTGCTGAACATCTTCAAGAACATGCTCATCATCATGGGCATCCCCACTTACTGGACCGTCTTTGCCCAGGGCTTTGTCCTTGCCATCGCGCTTGCCATCGACTTCATCAGCAACGAGCGCAGACGCAAGGCCCTGCTTGCCGCGTCTGCGGCGGCCGAGGCGGCGGAAGCAGCCGGCCTGTCTTCGTGACCCGGCGCAATGCCATAAGCTACTGATCGCGCCGGCCGGTCCCCAACAAACGGGCCGACCGGCGCCTTTCCATCGCGCGCTTTGCAGGAGTTTTACGCTATTGCTATAATGATTATCGGATGGCGAAAACAATCGTTACTTCGATTGTTTTCGCTGCCAAACGACACGTTTGGCAGCGAATGATTTGAAAAATCATTCGCCCGATGCTCATTGCAATGAATACATGGCAAAACAGCGTTGC
>SVKR01000172.1 GCA_015068365.1 Oscillospiraceae bacterium | reverse complement strand
TGCTTATGCTCGATGCGCACGCCCATGGCAAAGGGCTTGCGCTCCATGGGGATGCCGCGCGCGTGCAGGTACGCGAAGGTATCCCGGGCGGAGTGGCCGATGGCCAGCACCAGCTCCCGGCATGGGATGGTGCTGATCCCCTCCGGCGTCTGCGCCGTTACGGCGCAGAGAGCGCCGCTTTCCGTCTCGATTCCGGTCAGGCGGCTGCGAAAGCGCACCGTGCCGCCCAGGGCGATGATCTCCCGGCGCATGGCCTTGACGACGCGGTGCAGCACGTCCGTCCCCACATGGGGGCGGGCGTCGTAGGTGACGCACTCCGGCGCGCCGAAGGCGTGAAAGGTCTCCAGGACGAAGGGGATGCGGCTGTCGTGGGTGCCGGTGGCCAGCTTTCCGTCCGAAAAAGCGCCGGCGCCCCCTTCGCCGAACTGGACGTTGCTCTCGCTGTCCAGAGGGCCGCCCTGCCAGAAGGCCTCCACCGCGGCGCGGCGGGTGTCGGCATCGTCGCCCCGCTCCAGCACCACGGGGCGCAATCCGGCGCGGGCCAGCAGGAGCGCGGCGAACATCCCCGCCGGGCCGAAGCCCACCACCACCGGCGGCAGGGCGCTGCGGGCAGCGGGGATCTCGTAGGAAAAGGGCGTGTAGGGCGCAGCGCTGCGGCACCGGGCGAGGGCCGACGCCTCATCCGGCACGGTCAGCGCCAGGGTATAGAGCCAGTGGATGTCCGTCTTTTTGCGGGCATCCAGTGATTTTTTCAGTATTTTGATCTCGCCCAAAGCCTCCGGGCGCAGCTTCAGCGCTCTGGCCGCCTTCTGGCGCAGGCGCGTCTCCTTCTCGCCGGGCGCCAGGCGAATGTCCCGCAGAAGTATCATCGCAGCTCCCCCGCCACAAGGCCGCTGGCCCAGGCCCATTGCAGGTTGAAGCCGCCGCAGTCGCCGTCCACGTCCAGCACCTCGCCGCAGGCGTAAAGCCGCGGGACCAGGCGGCTTTGCAGCGTTTCGGGGTCAAATTCCGCCGTGTTCAGCCCACCCGCCGTCACCTGGGCGGTCTCAAAGCCGGAGACGCCGGTGACCGGCAGGCGCATGGCGCGCATGGCCTGCGCGAGGGTTTGGAGCTGCGCGTCGGTGAGCGCGTTGCATTTCTCGCCGCCGGAAAAGCCGGCATAGCGGCAGAGCATCTGCCCCAGGCGGCTTTGCACCGCCCCGGTCAGGATGCGGTTGGCCTCCAGCTCCGGCCAGCGCTGCCGCCGTGCGCGCAGATCGTCCAGCAGCGTGTCCTCCGCATCGCTGCATAGCTGCAGCTCCACGGTCAGCCCGGTCTGCCCGCCGACGGCGCGGGTCAGCTCAAAGATCGCGGTGCCGGACAGGCCGGTGTCGGTGAACAGCACGTCCCCGGCGGCCTCGGCCAGCGTCCGCTGCCCCTGCTTCAGACGGACCGCGGCGTCCACGCGGATGCCCTTCAGCGCGCGGGGATAGTCCGGGGCGGTGCGCAGCGCCGTCAGCGCCGGGTAGAGCGCCGTGCGGCTGTGGCCCAGCGCGGCAGCCAACCGGTAGCCGTCCATCACGCCGCCCAGCCGGCTGCCCGCGCAGCCGCCGCAGGCGAGGATGACGTACCCGGCGGTCAGCTCCCCCAGCGCCGTGGCAACGCGGAAGTAATCGCCGGTGCGGGAGATGTCCTCCGCCGCCGCGCCGGTCAAAAGCGTCACGTTGGGCTTGTCCAGCGCCAGACGCAGCACGTCCAGCACACTGCCGGCGTGGTCGCTGGCCGGATAGACGCGCCCGCCGTATTCCGTCACCGTGCGCAGCCCCAGGGAGGCGAAAAACTCCAGCACCCGCGCCGGCGGCCAGGCCGTCAGCGCCGGGACGGGAAAGCCGGGCTGCGCGCCGTGATAGCGCTCCGGCGCGGCATCCAGATTCGTGAGGTTGCAGCGGCCGTTGCCCGTGGCGGACAGCTTTTTCCCCGCCCGCGCCTGGCGCTCCAGCAGCGTAACATGGGCGTCTTTGTCCTGCGCGGCGCGAATCGCCGCGGCCATGCCGGAGGCGCCGGCGCCGATTACAATAATTTCCTTCATCTCATCACCTATGCAACTTGTTTGCATTTTCGATGTATAAGATTGTAGTACAGTCCGGGCGAAATTACAAGGTCGGCCCCGGAGAAATCGCAGAATCCGACAACTTTACATAATATCCTGTTGACTTTACATAATTTCCTATGCTAGAATAAACTGAATCTGTATTTAAAGGACTTTTGATATATGACGCACTTGACTTTTGACCCCGACAACACCCTTGCCGGGGGTCTTTACGCAATGACGCCGCGGGAGGCGATCCGCCTGGGCATCGGCCTGTGCGAGGCTGTGGAGCGCTCCGTCGGGGCCGACGGCTGCCATGGGGCGATCTGGCCCGGCAACATCACCGCGGCGGACGACCAGGTGGCGCTGGGCCCGGTGGGCAGCGGCTCCGTCGCAGGGCTGGAGCCGGACGCACTGGAGTTCATCTCGCCGGAGCAGTTCTGGAACGGCAGCGTCACACCGGCCTCCGACGTCTATTCCATCGGCCTGGTGCTCTACACCGCACTCAACGGCGGCGTGATGCCGTTTTTTGAGCCGGACGCGGAGCACACGCCGGAGACCAGGGCCTACGCCCTGCAAAACCGGATGAAGGGCGCCGCCCTGCCCTATCCCCACTCGGCCGGGCGGGAGCTGGCGGAGGTCGTGGAAAAGGCCATCGCCTTTCAGGCGGAGGACCGCTATGAAAAGCCCGCCGCGCTGAAGCAGGCGCTGCAGGGTCTGCCGGAGGGGGCCGCCGTGCCCGCGATGGCGCCGGTCATCCCGCTGACGGAGCAGGAGATCCGCAACGCCCACAGCTATAAGGTGGACAAGGATTTTGAGCATGTCGTCCCCGACAAGCCGCGCCGCAGCGCGCCGCAGCGCCATGCGCGCGCCGACGGCGAGGTGGACGAGAATATGGACGTCAGCGAGTTTCGCAAAACGCCGAGGCCAGCCAAACGCTGGATCTTGCCGGCGGTGCTGCTGGTGCTGATCGTGGCGGCGGCGGTGCTGCTGCTGCGCAGCTGCCGGAATTACTACGACCCCGCGTTCCCCATCGACACGCCGGGCCCGGACTCCCCCGTTGAGACGGAAAATCCCATCCATCCCCCCGTGCCCACGGAAACCCCGGTGCCCGTGCCCACGGAGACGCCGGAACCCACGCCGGAGCCCACGGAAGAACCCACGGTCAAGTACGAGATCTTCCTGGAGAACGTCACCTGGGAGCAGGCCAAGACCCTCTGCGAGAACAAGGGCGGCCATCTGGCCACCGTGCGCAGCGAGGAGCAGCTGGGCGAGATCATCGACCTGGCCAAGGCCAAGGGCGCCAGCTTCGTATGGCTGGGCGCTTATCGCGCCAGCAACGGCCACTGGTACTACGTCACGGGCGACGCCCTGTCCTACACCAAGTGGGATATAAACGAGCCCTCCGCCGTGGACATGGACGGCACGCGCGAGGATTACCTGCTGCTCTGGTACCGCGCCAACAGCGGCACCTGGAGCTATAACGACATGCGCAACGACCCCGTCTCCGTCGCCCGCGCCACCTACAGCGGCAAGCTGGCCTATGTCTGCGAGTACGACTGACATATACCCCCATCAAACGACAATCACCCGACTTTTCGTCGGGTGATTGTCGTTTGTGTTGATTATTATTTCAGCTTTGGCTCGATGCGGTTGACGATGAGGTCCTCCACCGCGGCGGTCATGGTCTCCTGGTTCCATTTCTTCGCGTCCGCCGGGTCGGCGCGCAGCAGGCAGACCGGGAAGCCGTTGTCCTCCAGCGTCTTCACCATGTTGTAGTAGAAGTCGCCGTTGTTCATGCAGTTCTCGCTGGTCAGAAGCACGACGCCGTCCACCTGGTTGTGGCGGGCCTCCTTCAAAAACCACTCGCTGTTGAACGGCGGGGTGTGCAGGAAGTCCGTAATCATGGAGAAGCGGGTGCCCAGCGCCTTCAGCGGGTCGGACTCATAGTTCTCGCGGCCGTAGGCGTCCGCCGCCAGGCCGAGGTACATCGACCAGATGAAGGCCGCGCCGTACTTCTCCTCGAAGTAGTTGTAGAAGGCCAGGTTGAACCAGAGGCCGCGGCCGATCCACATGAGGCGGATGCGCTCGTTCGGCACGGCGGGCATGTTGTTGTCCGCGCGGTACTTGACCTCCTCATACAGGCTCTTGGCGTGCTCCGTGGCCCACTTGGTGCCGCGCTGCCACTGCGCCTGCATGACGGCGTTGACCGTGTCGCTGATGGTGACAGGGCAGGGCTTGGTCTCGGCGATGAGGTCGCGCGTCTTGCGGTACCAGTAGTCCTGCTCGTTTACATAATCCATGATCTCCCGGAGGCGATTCATGTCGAACATCCGGCCGGTCTTCTGCTCCAGGAAGGCGATGAGGTCGCGCAGCTCGCGCTCAAAGAAGGCGCGGCGGCGCTCATTGGCGAGCTGGTCCCAGTGCTCGATGGTCTTTTCCCACCACTTGTCGGTGATGACCGGCTCATAGTAGCGCTGCATGGTGTACTGCTCGGCGCCGAAGGCCTCCGCCATCAGGTTTTCGATCTTGCCCATGACGGCGCACTCGCTCTGGGTGATGAGGATGCTGGGCTTGGGCAGGCCGCCCCAGGGGCCCTCCTCCGGGTGGGGGTCCAGCGCGCAGGCATAGGCCGTGGAGCAATACGAGCAGATGTCGTCCCGGTAGCCGGCGTCGCGGATGTAGCCGTACATTTGGGTGTTCATCTGCTTGGCCGCGCAGATGGCGGTCCACCACTGGTAGACCACAAAGGGGATGTCCATGGCGCGGAGGATCTCCATCGGAGCGTCCGCGCCCACGAGGGCGAAGGGCTCACCGGCCTCAACGCGGGGTTTCAGAGATTTGAACCATTCCTTCTGATAGGCGCTGGCGGCCTTGGTCGCCTCCAGGCGCTTGATGGATCGGGTTTCGTAAGTTTTCTTCTCTTCAGCCATGGTGTGCCTCCTTTACCGTTGCGGCAAACTCCCGGAACTGGGCGGCCAGCGCCTCCGGCTCCGTCAGGGGCCAGGTCTGCTTCTGCACGGTGGCCGACGGGATGCCCCGCACCTCCAGCACCTTTTTGCGGATGCTGGGATAATCCCAGACGTAGGATTCGTCGTTGTTGTTCATAAAGGTCAAAAATCCGTCCGCCGCGGTCTCGGTCAGCTTCTCCCCGATGGCGGCGACGCGGGCAGCGATGCTGCCCTTTTCGCTGCTGGGCATCCGCTTGAGCAGGCGGTCGGCCAGCGCGGAGACCGGCTCGATGTCCGTGCGCACCTGGGTGTCGAACATCCGGGCACCCATGTCGTGATCCTCGCCGACGAAGTTCAGGCCGTTGGCCTCCGCCAGCTCGTAGACCTCCGTGATCTCCTGGGGGCTGCCCACATAGTAAACGCGCTCCCCTTCCGCGCACTGCCAGCTCTGCGCCGCTTCGGTGACGGCGCGCACAAGCGCGATGGCCTCCTGCTTTTCCATGAACATGGACCCGCCGATGACGACGAGCGCCTCGCTGCCGGTGACGCGGCAGTTGTCCTTGCCGCGCAGCGCGGAAAAGGCGTTCAGCGCGTCGCGGTACTCATTGCAAAGGGCGATGGCGGCGCTGAGGTCCTCCTTCGTGACCTTGCGGCCGGACCAGCCCTCCACCGTCTCGATGAGGTCGCGCAGCTCGCGCTCGTTGCGCTCCTGGCTCTTAAAGGAGTGCTGCACCAGCTCATAGTCCAGAAAACGCAGCTCCGGCAGCGGGCGGTCCGGCTCCAGGCGCTGCATGGTACGGAAATAATAGAACAGCTTCAGGAACATGTCGGAGCTGCTGCAAAAGACCAGATAGTCCATCAGTCCGGCGTAATCCTCCGCGATGGACTCCCACAGTCCCTTCCAGATTGCGCCGAAGGAATACTCCAGATACTTGTCCGCGCTGACGCGCGCGCCGCCGTAATAGCCCGTCACCCGGAAAGGCAGCATGCCGGCGGCCAGAATGATCTCTTCCGGCACGTCATACCCGGCGATGCATACAACGCGCTTTCCGCTGTTTTTCCACGCGGAAAGCACTGCCTTGCGGTCATCGTAGGCCGTTTTCAGCTTGACAAAGGCTTCACATGCCAGCGCTTCATTTCGAATTGCCATGTACGTTCCTCCTCGTATAGATCGGTTCCGCCTCTATGATAACGCGGCGCGGAAGATTATTCAAGTATAGAATGAAGTGCCAAAAAAATAACGACTAATAAACATCTTTTATCTTCCTCCCACCGCCCTTTTTCCCGGGAAAAAGCAGAACCTCCGGGATAACCCGGAGGCCCTGCTTTGGGGGATTTCTATAAGGAAGGAATGAAAGAAGGAAAGCAAATTGAGCGCCGCATCAGGCGAAACGGCCGCTGTAGTTGGCGATGGCGTCCTCCCAGATCTTCAGGACTTCGTCCGCCTTGTCGCAGCCGCGGTCCTTCAGCGCCTGCAGCATCTCGTCGCCGTAGGGGCGCACGCCGTCGATCCAGGCCTGCATCGCGTCGCCGGAGATGGTGTCCACGGGGATGCCCCAGCCCTTGGCGTCGTCCAGATGCTTCTGGTCAGAGACGGTCCAGTACTCCACGCTCTCGGTCCAGTACTGGTCGCCGGAGAGCTCTTCCATGAAGATGGCCTTCAGCGTGTCGTCCATGGCGTTCCAGGTATCCAGGTTGGCCGCGATGCAGCGAGCGCTGGTGGAAGCGCTGTTCTCGAACATGTAGACGTGCTTGCAGGGCTGCAGGCCGCCGAAGATGTTGATGACGTTCATGCCGTTGATGACGCCGTCCACCACGCCGCTGGTGAGGCTGGTGTAATAGTCAGGCGGGATGACGAAGGTCGGGGTGGCGCCGATGCTGTTCAGGAACTTGCTGAGGTTGGGGTCGTCGGTGCCGAGCTTCAGGCCCTTGACGGAGCTGGGATCGGAGACGGCCACGTCGTCAGACAGGGCCATGGTGGTGCCCCAGACGGCGTTGAAGATGATGGGATAGATGTTCACATCGGTGAACTCCTTGAGCATCAGGTCGTTGCTGTGGACGGTGTCATTGATGATGTCCGCAGCCATGGCCATGCTGGTGAAGCCCAGGAAGGGATAGCTCAGCACCTGCTGGGTGTAGGGGAACTGATCCTTGAAGTTGGTCAGCGTCACGTCGGAGAAGTCCGCCATGCCGGAGCCCAGGCCGTCCATGGTGGAGGCCGCATCCATCAGCTGGCCGCTGTAGAAGAACTCAAAGGTGACCTTTCCGTCGGTCTTCTCGGTGACGCGGTTGAACGCCTTGATGTAGATGGGGTTCTGCTGCTCGGAGCTGGTGAAGTTGACGGAGAATTTCTGTGCGGGGCCGTCATACTTCAGCTCGGCAGGCTCGGCAGGGGCGTCGGCCTTGGGCTCGTCCGCCTTCGGCGCGTCGGCCTTGGGTGCCTCAGCGGCAGGGGTCTCGGTCTTGGGTGCCTCAGCGGCAGGGGTCTCGGTCTTGGGTGCCTCAGCAGCAGGGGCCTCAGTCTTTGCGCCGCCGCAGGCAGCAAGGCTCAGGACCATGATGAGGGCAAGGGCAATGCAGAGAAGCTTTTTCATCACATTTTTCCTCCAAAATAGATGATTTTTATATATTTCAAATGAAATATATCCGTAGTTTTCCGCGCTGTTCTCAGCGCATCATGTTGGGCAGCCAGGTGGCGATGCCCGGGAAAAGGATCATCAGGATCAGGATGACCACGTCGACGATCAGATACGGCACCACGCCCTTGAAGATCTTGTCGAGCTTGATGCCCGTGATGCCGTTCATGGTATAGCAGACCATGCCGACGGGCGGAGAGATGGAGCCGATGGCCATGAGCTTGACCACGAAGGCGCCCAGCCAGATCGGGTCATAGCCGACCTTGATCAGCGCGCTGTACAGCACGGGGATGGTCAGCAGGACCATGGCCGTCTCCGGCAGGAACATGCCCAGGATGAAGTACAGCACGATGAGCGCCACGGAGATGACCCACTTGGGCACGGACCAGGACACGATCATCGTGGAGAGCATCATGGGCAGGCGGCTGAGGCTCATAAAGGTCACGAACAGGTAGGTGGAGCCGATGAGGAAGAAGATCATGCCGCTGAGCACGGCGGTCTCCCGCAGGGCCTTCATGAAGTTCTTGACCGTGATCTGGCGGAAGATGAACGCCAAAAGCATGCTGCCGAAGGCGCCGACCGCGCCGGCCTCGGTGGTGGTGAACTTGCCGGTGTAGATGCCGCCCAGGACCGCCACCATCAGCAGCAGCACGGGGATGATCTTCGCCAGGGTGCGCAGCCGCTCACGCAGGGGCAGCTTCGGGCCCTTGGGGCCCAGCTCCGGATGGATGCGGCACATAATGTAGATGACCACGACGTACATAATCATCTGCAGCACGCCCACGCCCACGCCGCTCATGAAGAGCTTGCCGACGGAGTTTTCGGTGATGATGCCGTAGAGAATGAAGGCCATGCTGGGCGGGATGAGGATGCTCAGCGGGGCGCCGGCCACCACTGAGCCTGCGGCAAAGGACTCTTCATAGCCGTTTTTCCGCATCTCCGGCAGGGCCGAGCGGCTCATGACCAGGACGCCCACGTGGGACGAGCCGGAGATGGCGCCCAGCACGCCGCAGGCCACGACCGTTGCGGAGGCAAGGCCCCCGCGGAACCGGCCGACCCAGGCGTAGGCCGCTGCGTAAAGATCCTGGCCCATGGTGGATTCCGATATGATCATGCCCATCAGCGTGAACATCGGGACCACGGTGAAGGAATAGGCGTTCAGGTTCTTGAACGCGGAGGATCCGGCGGCCATCCAGGCCACATCGACGTTTTTCAGCAGGATGATGCCGATCACGCTCACGAGCGTCATGGCGGCGCCGACCCACATCTTCAGCGCCAGGAGGACCATCAGAACGATGATGCCGAGCACGCCGATCATTTCGGGAGAGATCATGCGCCGTCACCTCCGTTCGCCTTTTCCTCACCGGGCTGGTCGTCCGGGCTCCAGCTGGACACGCCGTGCTTGCCGAAGGCGAACTCCCAGTCGGTGTCGCCCAGGCGGGCCTCCTTCTCCCAGTCGCCCTTCACGGCGCTGACGATCTTGCGGACGAAGATGCACAGCGTCGTCAGCGCGGCCACGCCGTAAGACATGGAGAACACGGCCACGAAGGGCCATTTCGGCAGGCGAATGTTGTCGAAAATCACGTGCTGGTTGTAGGTGGTGACGGCATACGCGCCCTGCCGCCAGGACAGCACGCCGATGGCCACCGCCGACAGGAACAGGACAAAGATGTCCAGAATGACCTGCGCCTTCGGCTTTAAGTGAGAGGTGAGGATGTCCACCTTTGTCATGCGGTTGCAGAGGATGGCTGCGCCAAACGAGCTCATGGTGCAGCAGAGCAGCACCTGCGCCCATTCGGTGGAGCCGAGGATCGCGCGGTTGAGGATCCAGCGGCTCAGCACCTCCGCGACCATCAGCAGCATCATCGCAGCCGTAAACAGCATGCAGAGCCAGACAAAGACATGGCACAGTGCGCGAATGATCTTCATGACGATCGCTCCTTCATGTTACTTGCGTTTGCTTATTTCTCCCGGAGATCCGGCAGAATTTCATAAAAGAAATCAAGGGATTCGGGGTTTTCCAGCGCGTCGCGGTTGGTGACCTTGCGGCCGTTGACGATGTTGGTCACGGCGCTCTCCACCTTTTTGCCGTTCAGCGTCCGGGGGATGTCCGGCACCTGGATCATCCGGGCCGGGACATGCCGGGGCGAGGCGTTGGTGCGCAGGATGGTTTTGATGCGTGTCTGCAGCGCGTCGTCCAGCACAACGCCCTCCTTGCACAAAACGAAGAGCAGCACCCGCTGGTCGCCGGCGAAGTTCTGGCCGATGGCCAGGGTGTCCACGATTTCGGGAATCTTCTCCATCTGGTTGTAGATCTCCGCGGTGCCGATGCGCACGCCGGAGGGCTTGAGGATGGAGTCGGAGCGGCCGTAGAAGGTCACGCCGCCGGTATCGCCGTGGAACAGCACATAATCGCCGTGGTGCCAGATGCCGGGATAGACGTCGAAGTAGGCGCTGTGATAGCGCTTACCCTCCGGGTCGTCCCAGAAGTACAAGGGCATCGAGGGGCAGGGCGCGAGGCAGACCAGCTCGCCCTGCACGTCGCGCACCGGCTTGCCGGTGTCCTCATCCAGGCACTCGATCTTCATGCCGAGGCCGGGGGCCTGCAGCTCGCCTGCGTAGACCGGGATGGTGGGGTTGCCGATGGCGAAGCAGCCGTTGATGTCCGTGCCGCCGGCAATGGAGTTGAAGTGCAGGTCTTCCTTGATGTCGCTGTAGACGAAGCGGAATCCGGCGTCCGAAAGGGCCGAACCGGTCTGGGAAACGGAGCGCAGCGCGCTGAGGTCGGCGCAGGCCCTGGGCGAAAAGCCCTTGCTCATAAGCCCATGGATGTAGCTGGCGCTGAGGCCGAACACGCTGACGCGCTCCTCCTCGAGGATCTTCCAGATGGCGCTGTCGTCGGGATAGGAGGGGTTTCCGTCAAAGACCACCAGCTTCGCGCCGGTGCCGATGGCGGCGGCCTGCCAGTTCCACATCATCCAGCTGCAGCTGGTGATGTACAGCAGTGTCTCCCCTGTCGTGATGTTGCTGTGCAGCACCAGCTCCTTCAGCTGGTTCAGCAGCAGTCCGCCGGCGGACTGCACCATGCACTTCGGCTTTCCGGTGGTGCCGGAGGAGAACATGATGACCAGCGGATGCTCCGCCGGGAGCTGCTCAAACTGGAAGCCCACCGGGTCAAATTCGTGGAGGTACTCGCCCCAGAACACCGCGTTGGGGATGCCGCCACGGCTGCGGTCGCCGGCGTAGCGGACGATCACCGTCCGGCGGATGCTGGGGATGCGCTCAACGATCTCCTTGGCGTTGGCGAGAATGTCGAAGCTCCTGTTCTTATAGCGGTAGCCGTCCGCCGTGATCAGCACCACCGGCCGCACCTGGCCGATGCGGTCCACCGCGGCGGCGGGGCCGATGTCCGTGGCGCAGGAGCACCACACGGCACCCACTGCGGCGGCGGCCAGCATGGCGATGATGGTCTGCGCCAGGTTGGGCAGATAGCCGGCCACCACGTCGCCGGGGCGGATGCCGTCTTCCCGCAGGGCTGTCGCCAGACGGATCACCTGGGAGTAGACCTCCCGCCGGGCATAGGCGTGGCGCACGCCGCCCTCGCTGCGGAAGACGATAGCCTCACCGTCCTGCTTGCAGAAGCGCAGCATGTTCTCCGCGTAGTTGAGCTTTGCCCCGACGAACCAGCGGCAGCCGGGGAATTTGCCCAGATCGTCGCAAACGGCGGTGTAGGGCTCGGAGCAGATGATGTCGAAATAGTCCCAGAGCGAGGCCCAGAAATCCTCAATGTTCTCCACGGACCAATCATACAGTTCCCGGTAGGTATGGAAGCTCCGGTAGAATCTTCGGTTTACATAATCCAAATATCTCCGCATGGCGGAGGAGGAAACGCGGGTCTCATCGGGGATCCAGAGTGCGTTTCTCATAGCTTTTTCCTTTACAATATTTCTTCAATTTCCTCGTATTCCAGGTCGTCCGGCGTCCGGGCGCCCTCCTTTTCGAGGACGCCCTCGACGCCGCAGCACGGGCAAAGCCCGAAGCGCGCACCGAAATCGGGGATCAGGTCCGTGGCATACTTGAATTTCCTGCCGCAGCGGGGGCAGTGATAGTAAAAGAAGCAGGGACCCCAGCTCATATCACTTCGTAAGGCCGAGCATCTCTCTTGCGTCGGCGGGGGTGGCGACTTCATTGCCGAACTCCCGGATGACGCGCGCGGCGCGCTCGACAAACTGGGCGTTGCTCTCAGCGAGGACGCCCTTGGAATACATAACGTTGTCCTCCATGCCGACGCGGACGTTGCCGCCCAGGGCGACGGCGGCGTAGAGGATCTCCATGGCGGAGTGGCCCACGCCGAAGGCGCTCCAGAGGGAGCCGGGACAGAGCGTATCCATGGTCTCCTTCATAAACAGCAGGTTCTTCACGCTGCCGGGGATGCCGTTGGCGCAGCCCATGCACATCTGGAAATACAGCGGCCCTTTCAGCACGCCTTTTTTCAGATAGTACGCGGCGTTGGCGATCATGCCCGGATCGAAGCACTCGATCTCCGGCTTGACGCCCCACTCCTGCATGTGATTGCCCAGCTCCGTCAGAAACGCGGGGCTGTTGAGAAACAGGCCGGAGTGCATCCAGTTCATGGAGCCGCAGTCATACGAGCCCATCTCCGGGCGCAGCTCCTTCAGATGGATCTGGCGGGTCTCCTCCGTGGCGTACAGGTCGCCGGAGGTGGTCAGATTCAGCACGATGTCGCAATCGGGGTGGTTTTCCTTCAGCAGACGCAATGTCTCGG
>SVKR01000171.1 GCA_015068365.1 Oscillospiraceae bacterium | reverse complement strand
TTTGTAAAGGAACCGTTTTGCATGGGGGGGTGTGAGGGGGGACGGGAGTCCCCCTGCACGTTTAATCTTCGCAAAAACCGGAACATTTTTCAATGTTTCGGTTTTTGCTTTTCAAGCTGTCGACACTTTGTCGACAGCTTGGAAAACGCGTTGAGAAAGCCCTTCTCAACGCGTTTTTATTCCATATTTTATTCTTTGTCGTCCACAAGGCTCTCCCGGAACAGCAGCGAGATGCACCACAGGGCCGCCAGGCCCACCAGGGTGTAAATCACGCGGCTCACGGTCGCGGTCTGTCCGCCGAACAGGTAGGCCACCAGGTCAAAGCGGAACAGTCCGACGCAGCCCCAGTTCAGCCCGCCGATGATGGCGAGGATCAGGGCGATCCGATCCATGATCATAGCTTTGTTCGCTCCTTTTTGATTGGTTTTCAAGGGTTTCTGCCTTAGTTTTACCCAATCGCAAAGGAAAAACGCTGGAAAATAATGTTTAATTCAGCTTCTTGCCCTTTCCGGCTGCCAGCCCGACGAACATGCACAGCAGCCCCACCACGATGCCGGGGAACACCGCGGCCAGGGGGAAGGTGATGACGCCCTGGAGCTTCAGCACGCCGTAAATGAGGGCCACGACGCTGCCCGCCACCACGGAGACCATGGCATAGCCACTGGACACGCGCTTGCTGGCCCAGATGAGGAAGCACAGCGGCGCGAACACCGTGCAGCCGCGCAGCGCCATGGAGAGGAAGGCGTAGTCCTGAATGGTGTCGGCGGGCAGGATGCACGTCAGCACCGTGGCGATGGCCAGAATGACGATGATCAGAAGCTTGTTGGTGGTGTCGGAGCGCTTGGCGTCCACGGTCTTGCCGCGGCTGATGAGGTCGCGGTTCACGACGGTGGCGATGCCGAGGGAAAGCCCCGCGCCCGTGCCGACGGAGGCGATGAACAGCGCGCCCAGCATGATGCCGCCCAGCAGGTCCGGTATGCCGGAATACTCCAGAATGTACTTGGTCAGGGCCACCTTGGCGCTGATGTCCGGGTCCACCTTGCGCATGTAAAGGCCCACCATGATGCCGAACACGCCGATGATGGGGATGAGGATGGTGGAGATGAACGCGGCGATGCGCCCGTCGCGGTCGGAGCGGGCGGTGAGGATGGCCTGGGCATAGGTCTGGGTGGTGAGCACGCCGAGGATCAGGCTCATGCAGGAGCCGAAGTCCGTCCAGAAGCCGCGGCCGAACAGGCTCCACAGATTGCGCGTGCTGCCGTCGGCGTTGGGGATGGCAAGGCCGTTCACCATGCCGGTGAAGCCGCCGACGCCGCCGCACTTGTTCAGCACGATGACGCCGCAGATGACCATGGTGACATACAGCAGCACGGTTTTCAGAATGCCGACGATGCCGGCGCCCTTCGTGCCGCCGAAGACCACGTAAAGCACCATGAACACAGCGGAGAGGATGATGGCCATGACCGTGCCCATGGTCTCAAACACCACGACCACCACGGCGGAGGCGGCGATGAGCTGGCTGAGGATGTTGATGAAGGTGCCGACGGAGTTGAGGACGGTGGCCGCCATGCCCACCTTCGGGCCGTACTCATCGCGCACCATGCCGACCAGCGTGGGGCTGGACTGGGCGCGCAGGGGCTTGACGTAGACAAGGCCCAGGATCAGGCAGCCCAGGCCGCCGCCCAGGGTGAACCACCAGGCGGTCATGCCGTAGTTGAAGGCAAGCTGCGCCGTGCCGACGGTGGAGGTGCCGCCCACCAGGGTGCCCATGATGAGGCCCGCGGCGACGCCCCAGCTGATCTTGCCGCCCTTTTTGCCGCCGCGCATGCCGGTGAAGACGGAAAGGCCCACGATGGCCACAATGGCGATCACAAGGCCGATGATGGTTGCAGTGTTCATACGAAATTCTCTCCTTTTTCCACGCGGAGTTCTGAGCAGCGCGCCGTCTCCGCGCGCTCCTCAGAGCCCCGCTCCATAAGTCTGCCGGGGCGGGAAACCCGCCCCGGACATTTCGTTTCTATCGTTTATGCGAAAATTACACAGGGTCGTCCATGAACTTCTTCGTGACGCGGAAGATCTCAAAGAGCTGCTTGTCGCGCTTGGCCTTGACGGCCTCGATGTCGCGGCCGGTGTAGTCATAGAAGCCCTTGCCGGTCTTGATGCCGAGCTCGCCGGCGTCCACCATCTCCTGCAGGATGCTGGGGATGGTGTCCCACTGGGGCGCGCTGTAGCTCTTGTTTTTGAAGTTGTTGTAGGTCATGTCCACGCCGCCGAAGTCGATACGCTTGCAGATGCCGAGGACGCAGGCGCGGGGCACAAAGGAGGCCTGGCAGGCCAGGTCGATGGCCTGGGCGTCGCAGTAGCCGTTGCTGATGAGGTAGAAGACCTCCTGGTTCAGGCACTGCTGCAGGCGGTTGGCGATGTAGCCGCGGATGAACTTCTTCATCAGAACGGCGGTTTTGCCGCACTTGTTCAACAGCTCCACGGCGACGTCCGCGATCTCCTTGGGGGCCTGCTCGCTCTTCACGACCTCCACCAGCGGGATGACGTGGGGCGGGGCGTACCAGTGGCAGATGATCTGCTGGGGCAGAAGCTTCTCCGGGACGATCTCGAAGATGTTCAGCGCGGAGGTGTTGGAGGCGATGATGACGTCCGCCGGGACGATGGCGGCAAGCTGCTCATAGAGCGCCTGCTTGGCGTCGGCCTTCTCCACGATGGTCTCCTGGATGAAATCCGCGCCGGCGACGCACTCCTCCACGGTCATGGCGAAGCTGATGCGGCCCAGGATGGTCTCCTTGGGCTCGGTGAGCATCTTCTCCTCTTCAAAGGTGTCCAGCTGCGCCTTCAGCGCGGCGATGGCCTTTTCGCGGGTGGATTCGCTGCGGGTCCACATGGTGACGGTGTAGCCGCCCATGGCGTAAACCTGCGCGATGCCGGGGCCCATGGTGCCGGCGCCCAGAACGGCGATTTTCTTGATATCGGCAAGGGTTTTCATTTGGTTCGGTTCTCCTTTATTGAATTCATATCGCGCTGCCCCTTGTTGCGGGGGACGGCATTCCCCGCACGGGCAGGGCAATCGTGTTTTTCCGCTGAATTTTGCCCCGCAGAGTCTCTGCGGGGCAAAAGCAAATGCGTTTTTGGTTGCGACCGCGGCGCGGATTACCAGCGGGTGCCCTCTTCCCAGGCGACGAGACGGACCATGCCGCCGTCGGCAGCTTCGCAGCGGAAGGGGAAGGCGCAGATGGTCATGCGCTTGCCGGTGACCTGGTCGATGTCGCCGCCGGCGTTCTCGATGGCCATGAGGCCGTGCTGGGCGAACAGGCGGTGGCAGGGCTCATAGTCGGGATAGTCGACGTCGATGTCGCGGCCGGTGGCAGCCTTGTAGTTGTTGTACAGCCAGGGCATCTGCTCCTTGCAGGGGCAGTGCCACACGCAGGAGTCGCTTGCGCCGTAGGTGCCGGCGATGGCCTTGATCTTCTTCTCGTACATCAGCCAGTAGGCCAGCTCCGGGCCGTTGCCGGGATAGTAGTTGAAGTACTTGTCGTTGTTGATGCGCCAATAGCGGTGGAAGCCGGTGTTCAGCACGACGAAGTCGTTGGGGCGGATCTCCAGGCCGTCCTTATCAAGGGCCTTCTGCACGTCCTCAGGGGTGATGATGTGCCAGATGGCGCCCTTCTTGCCGGGAACCTCCGCGTAGGGGCCCATCTTCTTCGGGTCGCCTTCGGCGGCGTTGAAGGCCTTTTCAAACTCGTCGTACATCCAGGTCAGGTCCACGATGACGCCGGAGCCGATGGCATGCTCCAGACGCATCTCGGCCAGGGTGTAGCCGTAACGCTCGCGGTCGACCTCTTCCTCGTGCAGGGTGTGGTTGGGGGCGTCGCAGTGGGTGGCGGCATGCAGGGTGCCGGTGTAGGTGTTGGTGCGCTTGTGGAAACGCTCCAGATACTGGCCGCGGGGGAAGTTCAGGTCAGAGCGGGCGCCGGGGAAGGGCCACAGCGGGGTGTCCCAGCCCCAGGGCTGGCTGAGGTCCCAGATCTTGGGCATCTTTTCGGTTTCCAGATAGAGCTTGTCCTTGTGAAGGGGCATGTATGCCATGATCAAATCCTCCTAAAAACGTATTGGTTTTGTACTGATTTTCATCCAAGGGTAGTATAAACCTTGGAATTGTTCCAATGTCAAGGGAAAAACCTTGCATTATCCTGAAAATCCTATATAATGTTGTTTGTAACTTTTGCCGAAAGGGGGCGCCGGAATGAAGTACAAGATCGGGGACGTGGCCCGGATTCTCGGCGTTTCCCCGGATATTCTTCGCTATTACGAAAAAAAGGGCGTCGTCACCCCCATGAAGGGGGAGAACAACGACTACCGCTACTACGACGCCTGGGACATCAACTTTCTGATGGACTGCCTCTGGTTCAAGAACTTCGGCTTTTCCATCGAGCAGATCGCCGACATCGTGCGCATCCCCTCCATCTCGGAGCTGGACGGCATCCTGGACGCCAAGGAGGACGAGCTGCGCGACATGATCGAGCGCACCCGGCTGCAGCTGCGCCGCATGGAGGAGCACCGCCGCGACCTTAAGGAGATCGACCGGCTGCTCTACCGCTGCGAGATCAGCCAGTCCCCGGAGTTCGTGCGCTTCATCAACCGGGTCGGCAACGAATACGACATCGGCGGCGGGCTGAAGGGCCTGGCGCAGCAGTGGCTGAAGGCGCTGCCCTTCAACCACCGCTATTTTGAAATGAATGCCGACGCGCCGCTGCCCGGCAGCGAGGAGAACTATCGCTGGGGCTTTTCCCTGACCCGGGAGTATGTGGACGCCCTGGGCTTTGAGGTCACGCCCCCCATGGCGGTCATCCCCTCCCGCAAGAGCATCCACACCATCTTCAAAAACAGCGGCGGGCGCGGCTGCTTCGCCCCGGCGCTGCTGCAATACGCGCTGGACTATGCCGAGGAGCGGGACATCCGCATTTTCGGCCCCATTTGCGGCGTGCTGCTGGCCAGCGTCACGGAGGGCGACGTGCAGGCCGGTTATTTTGAGGCCTGGCTGCCCATTGAATGACGAAAAACGAGGAAACCCCCCGTCTCGCGGTGAGAAACGAGACGGGGGGTTTCCTATATTCTCGAACAGAGCCTCACTCCATGGCGTTGAGCTTCAGCGTCATCTTGGACTTCTTGTTCGCAGCGTTGTTCTTGTGGATCAGGTTCTTGCCGGCTGCCTTGTCAATGGCTCTGACAGCAACTTTGTAGGTACTGACGGCTGCGTCCTTGTTCCCCTCGGCAACTGCTGTGTGGAACTTCTTGATGCTGGTCTTGAGCGCGCTCTTGTTGGCCTTGTTCTTGGCATAGCGGGCCTTGGCAAGCTGGTCTCTCTTGGCAGAAGACTTGATGTTGGGCATGGTTTCTTTCGCCACCTCCTCCTATAAAGTATCAGCGGTCAAACGCACAGTGATACGGCACGGTACATATGAACTCACGGGTAGATATTGTAACAGCCGGGCATTGAAAAATCAAGCTTTTTTTCAAAAAAGGTATAAGTTTTTCCTGCCGCGCCATACTAAGCACAACATCTTGTGTTTGAAGGAAAGGACAGCCCTATGAATCGTGCGATCCGAACGGATTTGGCCCTTGAGGCCGAGGCCTTGTGGCGGGAAAACCAGAGCGCGCCCGGCTCCCCGGAGGGGGTGCTGGCGCGGCACGAGCGGCGCGGCGCCTTCGGCGTGACCACCGTGGAGGTCACGAGCCCGCAGGGCGAGGCCGCGCTCGGCAAGCCGATGGGAAAATATGTCACCGTGGAGCTGGACGCGCTCATCCGCCGGGAGGAAAACGCCTTTGCCGACGCCTGCGCCCTGCTCGCAGAGGAGCTGCGCGCCCTGCTGCCCCTCGGCCCGGGGGACGCCTGCCTGGTGGTGGGGCTGGGCAACCGGGACATCACGCCGGACGCCGTGGGGCCGGACGCCGTGGACTGCGTCATGGTGACGCGGCACCTGCGCCAGGCGCTGCCGGAGGATTTCGGGGCGTTCCGCCCGGTCTGCGCCGTGTGCAGCGGCGTGCTGGGCACCACAGGCATCGAGAGCAGCGCCCTGGTGCACGCCGTGGCAGGCAGCGTGAAGCCCGCCGCGGTCGTAGCCATCGACGCGCTGGCCTCCCGCAGCCCGGACCGCCTGTGCCGCACGGTGCAGATCGCGGACACGGGCATCGTCCCCGGCTCCGGCGTCGGCAACACGCGCGCGGCGCTGAACCGCGAGACGCTGGGCCTACCTGTGATCGCCGTGGGGGTCCCCACGGTGGTAGACGCCGCCACGCTGGCGCTGGACCTGGCGGCCCGGGCGGGGCTGCAGCCGGACCCCGCCGCCTTCGGCGACGCCGGGGGCATGATCGTCACGCCCCGGGAGATCGACAAAAACGTGCGGGACATCGCCAAGCTCATCGGCTACGGCCTCAATCTGGCCCTGCACGACGGACTGACCATCGAGGATGTGGACATGTTTCTCTCCTGAAGAACGGGTTCAAGCTGTCGACAAAGTGTCGACAGCTTGAAAAGCAAAAACCGAAACATTCAAAAATGTTCCGGTTTTTGCGAAGATTGAACGTGCAGGGGGACTCCCGTCCCCCCTCACACCCCCCCATGCAAAACGGTTCCTTTACA
>SVKR01000170.1 GCA_015068365.1 Oscillospiraceae bacterium | reverse complement strand
CAGAATGTTCTGCTTTTTGTCAAAGATGATGGCGCGGCTGCTGGTGGTGCCCTGGTCGAGGGCGATGATGTACTGCCGCATGTCCACTCCTCCAAATCTGTCTTGATATAATAATTATATGATGGCGAAACGCTACAAAGCGTTCCGCCGCACCGCTTTGCGGTGCAGCAAAACAGCGTTGCTGTTTTGCCATATATTCATTTCAATGAGCATCGGGCGAATGATTTGAAAAATCATTCGCTGCCAAACGAGTCGTTTGGCAGCGAAAACAATCGAAGTAACGATTGTTTTCGCCATCCGATAATCATTATAACGATTATTGCAAAGTATCCTGTCTGTGTCAAATCATTTTTCCAGAGAAAGGTGGAATCGTCATGATTATGGAAGGCTGCCAGGGCAAGCCTCAGCTGCAGGTTCTGGAAAAGACCTGCCCCAACTGCGGCCACGAGATCGAGATGTTCTCCGTGGACACCGAGGCGAGGTGCGAAAACTGCGGCTTCACCGTGTACAATGACCTGCTGAACTGCGTGCAGTGGTGCAAGTACGCCCGCAAATGCGTGGGCGACGAGATGTATGAGCACATGATGACCATTGCCGCGCAGCAAAAGGCCCGCCGGGAGGCGGAGAAGGCCGCAAAGGCGGCGGAGGCATAAAAAATCCGGGGCGCTTTCAAAAAGCGCCCCGGATCCAGTCTGTCAAAAAACTATGCTTCAGCGTATCGATCACTGAGCAGCAGGGGAGTCCGAGGGGGCAAGGCCCCATCGGGTTGAATCAATTAGCTTGTCAAAAAGGCTTTTTTGACAAGCTCAATCCGGGGCGCTTTTTGAAAGCGCCCCGGATCGTTTTTTCATTACGCTTTGTCCATCGTCTCCAGCGCCGCGATGCGCTGGCAGATGCAGAAGACGTTGATGCTCTGGTAAAGCTGCTCGGTGGAGGGATAGCTGGGCGCGATGCGGATGTTGCTGTCCTGCGGGTCGATGCCGTAGGGGTACACGCTGCCGGCGGCGGTCAGCTTCACGCCCGCGGCGTCGCACAGCTCCACGCAGCGCTTTGCCGTGCCGGGCAGGCCCTCAAAGCTGATGAAATAGCCGCCGTTGGGGTGGGTCCACTCGCCGATGCCCAGGCCGCCCAGGCCGCTTTGCAGTCCGGCCAGCGCCACGTCGAACTTCGGGCGCAGATAGTCCGCCTGCTTGCGCATGTGGGCCTTCAGGCCCTCCACGTTCTTGAAATAGCGCACGTGGCGCAGCTGGTTGATCTTGTCGTAGCCCAGGGTCTGCACGCCCATCTGCTTCGTGAGGAACTCGATGTTCCCGCGGCTGGCGGCGAACACCGCCACGCCCGCGCCGGAGAAGGTGACCTTGCTGGTGGACATGAACTCATAGACCATGTCCTCGCTGCCGTACTTCTTGCAGGCGTCAAAGATGTTCTCCAGATACTCGTCCTCGTCCCGGAAGCCGTGGACGAAGTAGGCGTTGTCCCAGAAAATGCGGAAGTCGTCCGCGGCGGGCTTGAGCGCGGCGAAGGCCTCCACCGTCTCGGGCGAATAGGTGTAGCCCTGGGGGTTGGAGTACTTCGGCACGCACCAGATGCCCTTGACGGCCGGGTCGCTCTCCGCATACTTGCGCACCAGGTCCATGTCCGGGCCGGTGGGGGTCATGGGGATGGTGATCATCTCCATGCCGAACTCCTGGGTGATGCGGAAGTGGCGGTCATAGCCCGGCGCGGGGCAGAGGAACTTCAGCGGCCCCTGCTGTCCCCAGGGCTTGCTGCCCTTGTACACGCCCAGGACGATGGCCTTGATCATCATGTCGTACATGAGGCACAGGCTGCTCTGGCCGCCCATGATGATGTTCTCCATCTTCAGCCCCAGAAGCTGGGCGAACAGCTCCTTGGCCTCGTCCACGCCGGCCAGCTCGCCGTAGTTGCGCACGTCGGTGCCCTTGCGGGAGTAGATGAGGTCATAGGGGTTTTGCAGAAGCATATCCATCGAGAGGTTCAGCTGCGTGGCGTCGGGCTTGCCGCGGGTCATGTCCAGGTGATAGCCGCGGGCCTGCTCGGCCTTGTACAGCGCCATCTGGCGCTCCAGCTCTTCCTTGCGCTCTTTTTTCGTCAGTTCCTGATAAGTTTTCATGTCCATCATCCCATGCTTTTCAAAATATGTCGCTTATTATACTGTATGCGCCCGGAAAATACAAGTGAAAATATCGCACACTGCAAATCTTTCATTCCCTCGCCCGGATTCTGCGCCTTTTCGGGTATTTTTGCAGCTTTTCATGCAAAATTACTCCAAAAAAGACCGGCGAAAGTGATTTCGCCGGTCTTTGCTGCTGCGTAAAGCTTACTTGGCGTACTCGATGGCCTTGGTCTCGCGCAGAACGTGGACCTTGATGGTGCCGGGGTAGGTCAGCTCTTCCTCGATCTTCTTGGCGATGTCCCGGGCCAGCAGGACCATCTGATCCTCGCTGACCTGGTCGGGCTTGACCATCACGCGGATCTCGCGGCCGGCCTGGATGGCATAGGTGCTCTCGATGCCGGGGAAGCTCTTGGAGACCTCCTCCAGCTTTTCCAGGCGCTTGACGTAGTTTTCGATGTTCTCGCGCCGGGCGCCGGGGCGGGCGGCGGAGATGGCGTCGGCGGCCTGGACCAGGCAGGCGATGACGGTGTGGGGCTCCACATCGCCGTGGTGGGCGTGGATGGCGTGGATGACGTCCTCGCTCTCCTTGTACTTCCTGGCGATGTCCACGCCGATGGTGACGTGGCTGCCCTCGACCTCGTGGTCGATGCTCTTGCCGATGTCGTGCAGCAGTCCGGCGCGCTTGGCCGTGGCCACGTCGACGCCCAGCTCGCTGGCCATGAGGCCCGCGATGTGGGCCACCTCGATGCTGTGGTTCAGCACGTTCTGGCCGTAGCTGGTGCGGAACTTCTGGCGGCCCAGGAGCTTCACCAGGTCGGGGTGCAGGCCCTGCACGCCGGTCTCGAACACGGCGCGCTCGCCCTCGGCCTTGATGGTGTTGTTGACCTCCTTCTGGGCCTTCGCGACCATCTCCTCGATGCGGGCGGGGTGGATGCGGCCGTCGGCGATGAGCTTTTCAAGCGCCAGCCGCGCCACCTCGCGGCGCACGGGGTCAAAGCTGGAGACCGTGATGGCCTCGGGCGTGTCGTCAATGATCAGGTCGCAGCCGGTCAGCGTTTCGATGCTGCGGATGTTGCGGCCCTCGCGGCCGATGATGCGGCCCTTCATCTCGTCGTTGGGGAGAGGTACGACGGAGACAGT
>SVKR01000169.1 GCA_015068365.1 Oscillospiraceae bacterium | reverse complement strand
TCTTGGGAACGCCGTCCTCTTCGCCCATGATGTAAGCCTTGAACTCATCGATGCCGATGGTCTTGTTTTCCACGAAGTCGTGGTCGTATGTATCGTCCTCGAACCAGGTGTAAGCGATAGCAGCTGCCAGAGCAGTATCGGTGCCGGGACGGGGAGCGAACCAGGTGCCGTCCATAACGGCGTTGGTGTAGTTGTAGAACGGGTCGATGAACACGCACTTCATGCCCATCTCTTTCATCCACACACGCCAGATGTTGCTCTCCTGGCCGGAGTAGATGCCGTGGGTGGAGTCGGGGTCGTTGGACCAGAACACGACCATGTCGGTGTTCTTGAAGGCATCCTGCAGCAGGTCAAACTGCTCGGGCTGGCCCAGACGCCAGTAGAAGCCCCACATGTGCGGAGCGCCCCACATCCAGCCTTCCCAGGAGTCCGGGTTGTCCAGGATCGGGGTGTAGTTGAGCATGGAGAAGAAGCGGCCGAAGGGGGCCATCTTGTAACCGACAATGCCCCAGTTGTGGTGGGAACCGGTCAAAGCGGTGATTTTGTGGCCGTCAAACACGCCGTTTTCGTCGCGGGGGGCGAGGCGGTTGATCTCCTTGGCGAGGATGGTGGCGGCCTCGTCCCAGCTGATGCGCTCATAGCCGGAGATGCCGCGAGTCTCGGGGTGACGGTCACCGTCGGGATCCCAGTCGACGCGCTTCATCGGGTAGAGGATGCGGTCCTTGGAATACAGACGGTTCTTCTCGGCCATGATGTTCTGGGCGACGCGCATGGCCTTCGGGGGGGAATACTTTTTGCCGTTCTTGTCCTCAACGGTCCAGGCCTTGGGATAATCCTCCTCCGGGACCTGCAGGGGACGGATGCGGGTGATCTTGCCGTCTTCGACATAGACGGAGATGGGACCGCCGGTGGTCAGATTGGTAAATACCTTTTCCAAAATCTGTTCTCTCCTCCTGTAGTAGATTTATGTTCCTTTTCCTGCTGACAAAAAAAGAATGTACTGCGAAGCGCACACTTCGCAGTACAAGTATAAACCTTGGCACGATGCCAAAGTCAAGACCATTTATTTAATAATTGACAAGGAAAAATACTGGTAAAATCGCTGAAAGGCGGTCTGTTATTCCGCCTGGAACATCGGCACCACCGTCTGGGTGAAGAGCTGCACCGCAGGGTTGAGGGCGTTTTTGTGCCATGCCATGACATACTCGCGCCGGGCGTCGTCCCCTTCAATGGGGAAAAGCTCCACATTGTCGGAGAAGCAGACGGTCTTCAGGTTGCCGCTGAGCAGTGCGATGCCGCTGCCGGCGCCCACGGACAGCGCCACGGCCTCGGCACATTCCTGCTGCAGGAAGATGTTGGGGGTGTAGCCCCGGGCCTTGCAGACGGCCATCGTCTGTTTGTAGATCATGGGCCCGTCGGTTTCGGAAAAGGCGATGAAGCGCTCGCCCTTGAGCTTGGAAAAGTCGATGCCGTGCTCCCGGAACTCCGCGCAAAGCGGATGGTCAGCCGGCAGGGCGAGGCAGAGACGGTCGACCTCAAGGAGCATGATCGAGAACGACTCGCTGCCGGGCACCAGCTCGCGCATGGAGAAGTGGACGTCGAAGCGCTCCTCGTTGATGGTCACGCTGGAATGGCGGCCGTTGGTATAGCTGATGTTCACAGAGATGTCCGGATAGGCGTCGGCAAATGCGCGCAGGCAGCGGGCGAGCATGGGGGTGGAGCTGGTGATGGCGGCGATGTTGAGATGGCCGTTTTTGCCGGTCTCCATCTTCTTCAGCTTCTGCTCGCTGCTGTGGGCCAGCTCCACGATCTCGATGGCGTTGGGGAGGAAAGCGCGGCCGGTGTCGGTCAGCGTCACGGAGCGCTTGTCCCGCACGAAAAGACGGGTGCCCAGCTGCTTTTCCAGTTCTCCGATGTGGTGGCTGATGGAGGGCTGGGTCAGACCGTTTCTGCGGGCGGCCTCGGAGAAATTCAGCGTCTGGGCAACGGAGATGAAATATCGAAGTTGGTTAATATCCATTTCGAACTCCTAAAAATGTAATTCTCTGTAATTCATTTTTTGAATATCCAAACTGATTATACAACAAAGTTTTTATTACGTCAATACAAACATTTATTAATCTCGCGGAAGTGCGCCGGATCAGCGCTTCCGGGCGTTCCGGCTTGACATTTCGGCCCCTCTGCGTTATGATATAAGAAGAAAAAATGACAGAAATAAATTTCTTTTATATCTTAAGCGGCAAGCGAGGAAAAATCGCGGAACATGGCTGAAACCTATGTGCATTTGTCACAGGGAGGCATTATGAACGACGACAAAAAGTTTGTACCGGAGGAGCAGAACATCGTCTCCTTTTCGCTGATGGGACCGGAGAGCGGGGGACCCTGCCTTGTGGACTCCAACGGTGGGCGCATTACCCGCATCCGCCCGTATTTTTATGATAAGGAATATACCGACGCACATTGCAACCCCTGGAAGATCGAGGCCCGCGGTCAGACCTTTTCCGCGCCGGACCGCGTGACCATCACGCCCTTCGGCCTGGGCTACAAATCCCGCGTCTACTCGCCCAACCGGGTGAAGTATCCCCTCAAGCGCGTGGACTGGGACCCGGACGGCGACCGTCACCCGGAGACCAGGGGCGTGTCGAAGTATGTGCGCATCAGCTGGGACGAGGCCGCGGAGATCGTGGCGAAGGAGCTGAAGCGCCAGAAGGAGAAGTACGGCCCCGAGGCCGTGCTGTGCCAGGCGGACATGCACGGCGAGGGCAAAAACGTCGCCCCCAGCCACGGCTGTCCCAACCGCCTGCTGTCGCTGATGGGCGGCTATACCCTGCAGATGCGCAACATGGACTCCTGGGAGGGCTGGTTCTGGGGCGCGAAATATGTCTGGGGCTGTGAGCCGGTGGGGGAGATGGCCCCGCAGACCAACCTGTTCCCGGACATCGCCAGGCACAGCGACCTGCTGCTGTTCTGGGGCTGCGACCCGGAGGTGACGCCGCTCGGCGTCGTGAGCCACATGCCCAGCCGCCTTTGCTACTGGCTGACAGATCTGGGCATCAAGAGCGTCTATGTCTGCCCGGACCTGAACTACGGCGCGGCGGTGCACGCGGACAAGTGGATCCCCATCCTGCCCAACACCGACGTGGCGCTGCAGCTGGCCATCGCCTACATCTGGATCACGGAAGACCTGTACGATAAGGAATACATCGACAAGCACGCCTACGGCTTTGACAAGTTCGTGGACTATGTGCTGGGGAAAGAGGACGGCGTGCCCAAGACCCCGGCCTGGGCCAGCGAAAAGTGCGGCGTGAAGGAGTGGACCATCAAGGCCCTTGCCCGGGACTGGGCGAAGAAGACCGCCTCCATCCTCCACGGCAACGGCGGGCCGTATATCCGCGGGCCTTACGCCTCGGAGCCCGCCCGGCTGGAGGTCATGCTGCTGGGCATGCGCGGGCTGGGCAAGCCCGGCGTCCACCAGGCCAAGGTCATCGAGTGGAGCCTTTGGAACCGCGACTATCCCGTGCCCTTCCAGGGGCAGTTCGTCCCGAAGATCACCGCCATCGCCGACCCGCTCCGCCCTGTGGACGGCGACGTGGAGCCACACATCAACATGCGCCGCTTTGAGCTGACGGACGCGCAGAAGGAGCGGGCGCCGGAGCTCATCGACCTGTTCAAAAAGCTGCCTGCGCCCAAGCAGTTCATCCCGCGCTGCCATATTCACCGCGCGATCCTGGAGGGACACGCCGAATGGCGGGGCCTGCAGTGCTTCTCCTCCAGCCAGCAGCCCGGGCCGGACAACTACCGCTACCCGACCCAGCAGTACCAGTTCCAGAAGATGCAGTATCCCCGGCCGGGGCTCAGCCGCGTCCACATGATCTGGACGGACGCCCCCTGCCAGGTGACCTGCTGGAACGACGGCAACCTGACCCAGCGCGCGTTCCGCGATCCCAGCATCGAGTGCATCGTGGCGCAGCACCCCTGGCTGGAAAACGACTGCTATTTTGCCGACATCATCTTCCCCGTGGTCACCAAGCATGAAATGAACGACCTGGGTAACGACATGTCCTCCGGCGCGTTCACTTCCATCTACCTGGAGGAGCCCTGCTGCCCGCCGGTGGGGGAGAGCCTGAGTGACTTTGACGTGTGTGCCAAGGTGGCGGAAAAGCTGGGTCCGGAGTATTACGCGGCCTACACCGGCAACATGAGCGAAAAGGAGCGGGTGCGCTTTTTCTACAAGGCCACCGGCTGCGAGGACTATATGACCTGGGAGGAATTCCGCGCCCGCAAGATCTTCGTCGTGCCCTGCAAACCCCAGGAGGAGCACGAGGCCCTGCCCGCCGGGCTCGTGAAATTCTACGAGGACCCGGAGCATAACCCGCTCTCCACCCCCACGGGCAAGCTGGAGTATTACTCCACCGAGATCGCCGCGAACATCCCCGACGACCCGGAGCGCCCGCCGGTGCCCCACTGGATCGAATCCGGCGAGAGCCATGACGAGCGGCTTTCCTCCGCCAGGGCGGAGAAATACCCGCTGCTGTGCATGTCCAACCACGGCCGCTGGCGCATGCACGCCCAGTGTGACGACATCGTCTGGAACCGCGAGGTGGAGACCATGAAGATCCGCGGCGCGGACGGCTATCAATACGAGCCCTGCTGGCTCTCCGTCCACGAGGCGGAAAAGCGCGGCATCCGGCACGGCGACATCGTCAAGGTCTTCAACGAGCGGGGCATCGTCCTGTGCGGCGCCTATGTGACGGAGCGGCTTATCGACCACACCTGCTACGTGGACCACGGCAGCCGCCTGGACCCCATCATCCCCGGCTGGCTGGACCGCGGCGGCGCCATCAACTGCATCACCCCCACCAACACCACCAGCAAAAACGCCACCGGCATGGCCGTCTCCGGCTTCCTCTGCGATGTGCAGAAGGTGACGGACGAGGAATGGGCGGCGTGGAAACGCGACTACCCGGAGGCCTTTGCCCGCCAGGTGGACCCGGATGCGGGCGTGTGCCTGGACGGCTGGCTCATCGGCGGCGACCCGGAGCGCAAGGAGGGCTGAGAAATGAGCAAGATTTTTCTGATCGACGTCGGCCGCTGCACCGGCTGCTATAACTGCCAGCTTGCCTGCAAGGACGAGCACTGCGAAAACGACTGGACGCCCTACGCCGCGCCCCAGCCGCTGACCGGGCAGTTCTGGTGCCGGGTCAGCGAGCATGTTCAGGGCAGCATCCCGAAGGTGAAGATCCACTACATCCCGCATCTGTGCGCCCACTGCGAAAAGGCCGCCTGCATGGCCGTGTGCCGCACGCAGGCCATCTCGCGCAGGGCGGACGGCTTCGTCCTCATCGACCCGGCCAAATGCGCCGGCTGCGGCGAGTGCATCCGCGCCTGCCCCTATGACGCCATCTACTTCAACGATAAGCTGCGCATTGCCCAGAAGTGCACCGGCTGCGCCCATCTGCTGGACCACGGCTCCACCCAGCCCCGCTGCGCCGAGGCCTGCCCCACGGACGCCATGCGCTTCGGGGAGGAATCCGAGCTGGCGGAGGCCCTTGTGGGCGCAAAGCCCCTCACGCCCGGCGGCAAGATCTGGTACAAAAACATCCCCGGCGAGTTCATCGGCGGCACGGTCTATGACCCCGTCGAAAAGGAGGTCGTCATCGGCGCGAGGTGCCTTCTGACCGGGGAGGGGAAGACCCTCACGGCGGAGACGGACAGCTACGGCGACTTCTGGTTCCGCGACCTGCCCGCCGGCGGGACCTACGACCTGCTCATCAGCGCCGACGGCTTTGCCGACAAGCGCTTTGACGGCGTTTCCACCGCCGCCAGCGTGAACCTTGGCGACATCCCCCTGGAGCGCAATTGAAGCGCCCTCTGCCCCTTCTGCGGCCTGCCGATTGCCCCGGCGGGCCGCATTTTTTTCAAAGAGTTGACATAAAAATGTTAAAAAAGCATGAAAAACACAGCGGAAATACTTTACAAAATGAAAGAATTGCGCTATATTATTTTAAAAATATGATGCACGATTGCGCCCTTTTCCGCACCCGGCCGGCACCGGGATCGCGCGGGGCACCGGCGTCATTTCCGGCTGATAGAATAACGGAGTCTCCGGATGTGAAAGGAGCTGCGACATGGCATATATGCGCCTGGGCGACCTGCTGATTTCCGCAGGCGTCATTACCGAGGAGGAACTCAACCGCGGTCTGGAGCTGCAAAAGGGCAGCAAGGACCGTCTGGGCACGGTTCTGATCAAAAACAACATCATCACGGAGGCGCAGCTCATCGAAGCACTGCAGATGCAGCTGGGCATCGAGTTCATCGACCTCACCAAGGTCTCCATCCCCACGGAGATGGCCCAGGCGCTGCCGAAGAACATCGCCACCCAGTACCAGATCGTCCCGATCCGCATCGTGAAGGACGAACTGTACCTGGCCATGGCCGACCCACTGAACTTCTACGCCATTGAAGAGGCGCGCAAGGCCACCCGCCGCCGCATCCACCCCCTGGTGGCCACCGCCGCCGGCATCGAGCACTCCATCCAGGTGCTCTACAGCAACGAGGGCGCGGCCAAGGCCATCGAGGAGATGAAGCGCGAGGCCGCCGCCAACGGCGAGACCTCCTCCAATGCCAACGACTATTCCTTCACCGCCAACCAGATCGGGGATGAAAGCGTCAACTCCGCCCCCACGATCCGCCTGGTCAACTCCATGCTGGAGCGCGCCGTGACGGAGCGCGCCAGCGACATCCACATGGAGCCGCGCGAGACGGAGCTGGTGGTGCGCATGCGCATCGACGGCGTGATGCGCCAGATCATGAACGTGCCCAAGGACGTGCAGTCCTCCGTCATCTCCCGCGTGAAGATCATGAGCGGCATGGACATCTCCGAGCACCGCATCCCGCAGGACGGCCGCTTCAACATCCGCATCAAGGAAAAGGACATCGACCTGCGTGTCAACTCGCTGCCGACGGTGTACGGCGAGAAGATCGTGCTGCGTCTTCTGGATAAGTCCGGCGGCCGCGTGACGAAGGAGGCCGTCGGCCTCACCGGCGCCGACCAGGCCCGGTACGATGAGATGCTGCGCCTGCGCAACGGCGTGCTGCTGGTCGTCGGCCCCACCGGAAGCGGTAAATCCACCACGATGTACGCCATGATGAACCAGCTCAACACGCCGGAGGTCAACATGGTGACGCTGGAGGACCCTGTCGAGTATAACATCGAGGGCATCAACCAGGTCCAGATCAACGCAAAGGTCGGCATGACCTTTGCAAGCGGCCTGCGCGCTATACTGCGCCAGGACCCGGACATCATCGCCGTCGGCGAGATCCGTGACGGCGAGACGGCGGACATCGCCCTGCGCTCCGCCATCACCGGCCACATCGTGCTCAGCACCATCCACACCAACGACGCCGTCGGCACCATTGACCGTCTGCGCGATATGGGCTGCGAACCTTACATCATCGCCAGCGCCCTGAAGGGCGTCATCTCCCAGCGCCTGGTGCGCCGCATCTGCCCGGACTGCAAGACCGCCTACAAGCCCTCGCCGGAGGAGCTGATGGATATGGGCCTGCCCGCGGACGCGGACGAGACCTTCTACCGCGGCGCCGGCTGCCCCAGCTGCTATAACCGGGGCTATCGCGGCCGCTGCGCCGTGTTTGAGATGCTGGTCATCGACCGGAAGGTCCGCGACCTCATTTACGCCCAGGCCGGCCGCGCCGCCATCGAAGCGGAGCTGAAGCGCCCGGAGAACGGCTTTGTCTCCATGGAGCAAAACGCGCTGCGCCTGGTGCGGGAGGGCGTCACCACCACGGAAGAGGTGCGCCGCGTCATCAACGAGGAAGACTGAGAAGCAAAGGAGTTTCGCGTATGACTATGATCGAAGAACTGGTCGCCAAGGCCAGAGCGGACGGGGCGTCGGACATCCACCTGATCGCCGGGCTCCCGCCCAAATACCGCCTGAGCGGCGATGTCGTGAACATGAGCGAAACGCCGCTGACGGCGGAGGACTGCTTTGCCGTGGCCCGCTACCTCTGCGGCGTGGACTTTGACAATTTTGACCGCATCGGCGAATTTGACGGCGCGGACACCTTTGCCGGCAACCGCTGCCGTATCCACCTGTTCAAGCAGCAGGGCGTGCCCTCGCTGGCGCTGCGTCTGCTGCGGGAGGAGATCCCCCAGCTGGAGACGCTCAGCCTGCCCCCGGCGGTGGCCCCGCTGGTGGAGCTGCACAAGGGCATCGTCCTGGTCACCGGCGAGACCGGCAGCGGTAAATCCACGACCCTCGCCGCGCTGATCGACAGCATCAACCACAAGTATTACCGCCACATCGTCACGCTGGAAGACCCCGTCGAGTACGTCTACAAGCCCGACAAATGCGCCATCAACCAGCGCGAGGTGGGCAAGGACACGGTGAGCTTTGCCGCCGGCCTGCGCGCCAGCCTGCGTGAAGACCCCAACGTCATCCTCATCGGCGAGATGCGTGACCGTGAGACCATCGAGACGGCCATCACCGCCGCCGAGACCGGCCACCTGGTCTTCGGCACCCTGCACACCGGCTCCGCCAGCGACGCGGTGGACCGTATCGTCCAGGTCTTCCCCGAGGGGGCCCAGACCCAGATCCGCCTGCAGCTTTCCATGACATTGCAGGCCGTCCTGACCCAGCAGCTTGTCCCCAAAAAGGGCGGCGGCCGCGCACTGGCGGCGGAATTCATGCTGGTGACGGACGCCATCCGCAACCTCATCCGCAGCGGCAACACCCCGCAGATCGCCAACGCCGTCGCCACCAGCGCCGCCATCGGCGGCCAGACGATGGACCAGGCCCTGGTCAAGCTGGTGCGCAGCGGCCAGATCACCCGCGACACTGCGATGCATTACGCGCACGACGCGGACTACGTGAAGAAAAACGCGATTTGACTGTAAAGTAGGTGCTTTTCCATGGCACAATTCAAATATTCCGCCGTTTCCAAGGGCGGGGAAAAGGTCAACGGCGTCATTGATGCGTTCAATGAGCTGGACGCGGCCAAGCGCATCCGCGAAAGCTGCGACGTGATCCTGAAGCTGGAGGAGCTTTCCGACAAGCCAGGCCTTCTGAACATGGACCTGGGCGGCAACAAGCTCAACTCCAAGGCCTTCACCGTCATGTGCAGCCAGTTCGCCATCATCCTGCGCGCCGGCGTCCCGCTGGCCCGGGCGGTGAACCTGATCGCCAAAAAGACCACCGACAAGGTGCTCCACCGTCTGCTGACCAAGGTCGCCGCGGACGTGGAGGGCGGGCGCAGCCTGTCCGCCGCCTTTGAGGAGCACGGCAGCAAATTCCTGCCCGTCACCTTTATCGAGACGCTGCGCGCCGGCGAATCCTCCGGCACCATCGACCAGTCCTTTGAGACCATGCAGGCCCACTTTGACAAACAGTTGAAGACCTCGGCCAAGGTCAAATCCGCCATGGCCTATCCGCTGTTCGTCATCGCCATCGCCGTCGTCGTGGTGGCCGTGGTCATGATCGTCGTCATCCCCAAACTGACCCCGATGTTCACCGAAAGCGGCAACGAGATCCCGTTTCTCATGCAAAGCCTTATTGACATTTCCGATTTCTTCCGGCATAATATTATTATAATGATCGTTGTCGTCGCCGCGCTGATCGTCGCATATAAGTTCTACGGCAATACGGAGGCGGGGCGGCTCAACCTGGCGAAGCTGCAGCTGAAGCTGCCGGTCCTCGGCAACATCGCCGAGCTCACCGGCGCCAGCGAGTTTGCCAACTCCATGGCCGCGCTGATGAATGCCGGGCTCCCCATTCCCAGGGCCCTCACCATCACGGCGCGCACCCTCAGCAACTATTACCTCTCCACCGAGTGCGGCAAGCTCAGCGGCAAGCTGGAGGCAGGCAACACCCTGGGCAAATCCATGGCCGAGCAGGGCGTCATGCCGGACATCCTGGTGGACATGGTCGGCGTGGGCGAGGACACGGGCGAGCTGGGCCACACGCTGGAGACCGTGGCGCTGTTCTACGACAACGAGCTGGAGGAGGCCACCAAGGCCGCCATCGCCAAGCTGGAGCCCGCCATGCTCATCTTCATCGCCATCTTCGCGGGCTACATCGTCATCGCCATCTACACCGGCATGTTCTCGGTGTACGACACCATGTAACAATTTGCTTGGTTTCAACGCTGTCCCGGCAGCGCTTGGAATACATAGTTTATTCGATGCTTCGCCGGCATCCGGAACCGGCGAAACGCCGAAAAAGCCGAAAGGAGAAAAAACAGAATATGAAACGCAACAACAAAAAGGGCTTTACCCTGGCCGAGCTGCTGATCGTCGTCGCGATCATCGCCGTCCTGACCGCCATCGCAATCCCCGTGTTCACCGCACAGCTCCACAAGTCCCAGGATGCTACGGATATGGCCAACTGCCGTTCCCTGTATGCAAACCTGCAGGCAGACTTCCTGACGAATGCAAGCTCCGCTTACACTGCTCCGACTTCCCCTCTGACTGGCGCGGGTACAGGTCTGACAGGGTTCACTTTTGCTGATGGACAGACCTACACCCTTAAGAGTGGCACAGTTGACATCACTCTGCGTGATGACGGCTGGTATGTCGAGTATGAGTGCAGCCAGGGCCATGGCGATCATTGGGGTGCTCCCGCCGCCGGTGGCAGCACCTGATTTCGTACTGCCCATCTGATTCATAGCTGTATCACAAAGCAATAACCAAAAGCGCCCCACACCGTCCGGGAACGGTGTGGGGCGCTCTTTTCTACGTTTTCATGCTTCCTTTGTCCCATCTCTTCTCCTGGGGCGGTCTTTGCAAAAGCCCAGCCCGAGGAAAATGAAAAACAGCGGCGTTACATAGAATTTCGTGTTTCCGACCAGGGAGGAGACGAGATAGCCGAAGGCGCCGGTCAGACAAAGGAGCGTGGGGCCGTCCAGCGCCTTCCGGGCGCGATACCCTGCGAGAAATACGCTCATCACGCCGCAGAGGTACAGAACCAGACCGGGAATCCCGTAAAAGACGGCATACTGCAGCAGTTCGTTATGGGGCCGCCCGTTTTTAGTGGCAGCCTCCAGCACATCGAAGATCCCTTCATTCCCGTAGCCGAAGATCGGTTTCTGCGCGATCAGCTCCGCAGTCAGCTTCCAGATCCTCCAGCGTCCGCTGCCGGCCCTGCCGGCGTCCTCGGCGTCAGTGACCACGCGTTGAATGTCCAGGGCCAGGTTCTGTACGCTTGCGAACATCTGATTCGTCCAGATGCGCATAATGCCGCTGATCACGAGGAAAACGCCCAGACCGATGAGCGCGCGCCAAGAGAAGCGGCGGTGCACGATGGCGCAGACGATCAGCAGAAACAGAAAGCCGGCGCAGCAGGCCAGCCAGGCGCCCAGAGTGTTGTTCAGATTCAGCACGGCGGTGTTGATCGCCAGCGCCGCCAGTCCCAGAATGCGATACGCCTTTTTGCTGCCCAGCGCGAACATCGCCGCGGCCAGCATGACATGGATGGCGAGATAATAGCCGTAGTGATTGATATTGAAAAAAACCGCAACCGGCAGACTGCTGATGCTCGCGTCCAGCCCCGCCCGGGAGAGAAAGTGGTGCGCCAGAGCGTAAACCGCGACCAGAATGCTGCAGACAACAGACAGCAGCGCGATGCGCTCCTTCTGCTCCGGTGAGCGGATCAGCGTGGCGCAGGCAAACCAGACGAGGAAGTATGCGACGGCAAGAATGGTCGGCTCGTTTGTGTACCAATGTCCCTCAAACCACGTCCCCAGCGTGCCGGTCACCACGGAATCGACAGCGATCCAGAGCACCAGCAGCCCGAAGAACACCATGGGCAGGTTTTCGCGCAGCAGCGGCCGCAGCGGCCGCCGGGTTATTACAATATTGCGGATCACGCCGGCGTACACCGCCAGGGCAAGGAGAATGCAGATGGGCAGAATGATGTGCAGGATCACGATCGGATAGCTTATCAACGGATAATAACGCTCAACTCTGTTGAACAGACAGACGACCGTCTCGATCACCGGCGAGACGATATACAGGCACAGGACCAGAATGCAGAGGTTTCCCCGATAGCGGTAGAAAAAGTCCAGCACATCGCCTGCGGTCAGCTCCTTGCGCAGCGCTTCTTTCAGATTCGCATTCAGATTCGATCGCCTCGTTTCTTATCGAACTGCAAACAGGCTTTGCGCCGGCCTGCTCCAAAGGCAGCAGACCGGCGCAAGGGGCAGGGCTCAGTCCACGGGGTTGAACATGTCCTTGCTGACGCCGCAGACGGGGCAGACCCAGTCTGCGGGCAGGTCCTCAAAGGCCGTGCCGGGGGCGATGCCGCTGTCCGGATCGCCGACGGCGGGGTCGTAGATGTAGCCGCAGGGGTCGCACTGATACTTCTTCATGGGGATACCTCCTAAATAAGTTGACATAATACTATTCCTGCGTCCCGGCAGCGCCGGGGCGCGCTTTTTTGTCAGTCGATGGCGCCCATGGGGCAGCGCCCGGCGCAGCAGCCGCAGCCGACGCAGAGCTTTTCGTCGATGTGCGCCACGTCGATCACCCGGATGGCCCCGGTGGGGCAGACCGTTTCGCAATAGCCGCAGGCCATGCAGGCCCCGGCGTTCACGAGCATTTTCTTCTTTGCCTCATCCGCCATGGTGGTGATGCTCCTTTCTGCCCTCCGGCGTCCCGGCGCAGTTGCCGGACCAGCCCCGCAGCATCTCAACGCCGTGCTTCAGCGCGGGCAGCACCGCGCCCAGGCACTCCCGCGCGGCTTTTTCGCTGCCGGGGCAGTTGACGATCAGCGTTTCGCCCCGGATGCCGGCCGCCTCCCGCGAAAGGCAGCCGCGCGGGGTGATGCGCAGGCTCTCCGCCCGCATGGCCTCCGGGATGCCGGGGCACTCCCGCTCGATGACGGCCTTGGTGGCCTCCGGCGTCACATCCCTGGGGGAAAAGCCCGTGCCCCCGGTGGTGACCGTAAGGCAGACCTTTTTCCCGTCCGCGCAGTCGATGAGCGCGGCTTTGATCTGCTCAATTTCGTCCGGCAATATCGCGGTGTGCACCACGTTCCAGCCGTCGCCGCGCAGCATGTCGCACAGCGCCGGGCCGGAGGTGTCCTCCCGCTCGCCCCGGGCGCCCAGGTCGCTCAGGGTGATGACTGCGGCTGTATAGTCGTTCGCCATGGTTTCAATCTCCCTCCCGTACAAATTCGCCGGATTTGCCGCCGGACTTGCGCAGCAGGCAGATACGGTCGATCACAATGTCGCGCTGGACGGCCTTGCACATGTCGTACACCGTCAGCGCCGCAACGGAGACAGCGGTCAGCGCCTCCATCTCCACGCCGGTCTGCCCGGCGCACTTGGCCGTGGCGGTGATCTCCACCGCCAGCGCCGCCTCGTTCATCTGAAAGTCGATGTCCACGCCGGACAGCGGCACGTTGTGGCACATGGGGATGATCTCCGACGTGCGCTTGGCGCCCATGATGCCGCCGATCTGCGCCGTGGTCAGCACGTCGCCCTTTTTCAGCCCACCGGAGCGGATCAGGTCAAAGGTGTTCCGGTTCACCAGCACCCGGCCGAAGGCCACGGCGCAGCGGGCAGTTGCCGCCTTGTCGGAAACGTCCACCATCCGGGCGCGGCCGCTTTCGTTGAAATGGGTGAAATCCTCCATGCTCTCAGCCTCCGATCTGGTTCATGTTCCGGGCCGACTCGCTGCGCTGCGTGCCGGTGAAGTCGATGTGCGCCTCCGGCTTGGCGTTCACCGCGTCGCAGATGGCCCGGCGCAGCGCGTCGCCGTGCTTCCCGCGCAGAGGGAACTCCTCGGCGGAGTGCAGGCAGGGCTTCATGCAGCCGTCCGCCGTCAGACGGATTCGGTTGCACTCGCTGCAAAAGCTGCAGCTGACCGGGGAGATGAGCCCGATGCTGCCCTTCGCTCCCGGCAGGGTATAGCGCCGGGCCACGCTGGATCTGCCCCGGGGCAGGGGCGTGAGCTGCGGCATTTTTTCCAGCACCGTGTCCACGGGGATGCACGCCTCCTTGCCGAAGTAAAGCGCATCGCCGATGGGCATCAGTTCGATAAAGCGCATTTCGATGGGCCGGTCCATCGTCAGGGCGCAGAGCGCCGGGATCTCATCGTCGTTGACGCCGCCCAGAAGCACGGCGTTTAGCTTGATGGGCGCAAAGCCCGCCGCCTCCGCCGCGCGGATGCCGTCCAGCGCCTTTTGCAGCTCGCCGCCACGGGTCAGGCGGCGGTATTTCTCCGCGTCCAGCGTGTCCAGCGAGATGTTCAGCCGGTCCAGCCCCGCGTCGCGCAGGGGCTTTGCCAGCTCCGGCAGCAAGATGCCGTTGGTGGTCAGCACCAGCTCACGCAGCCCCGGCAATGCCCGCAGGCGCGCCACCAGGTCCACGATGCCCCGGCGCACCAGCGGCTCGCCCCCGGTGAGGCGGATCTTGCGGATGCCCAGCTCCACCGCCGCGCCGGCGATCTCCACGACCTCCTCCAGCGTGAGGATCCGGTCATGGGGCAGCTTGCAGATGCCGCCCTCCGGCATGCAGTAGACGCAGCGGAGATTGCACAGGTCGGTGAGCGAGATGCGCAGATATTCGATTTCCCGTCCGTAACGGTCCTTCATCGCTTACACCCGATACAGTAAGTTTCCGTAGCTGGGATAGGGCCAGGCGCTCTTGCTGACGATGTCCTCCAGCGCGTCGCTGACCTCCCGCACCTTTTTCATCTGGCCGGTGACGATGCCGCGATAGGACAGCGCCCGCTCCGCGAGGGAGGCGACGGCGCCCGTGCGCTCCAGCGCGCTGTCCAGCGCGGCGCAGCGCTTCGCCAGCTCGTCGCACAGTGTGGAGACCCGGTCCAGCAGATCGCTCTCGGCCCGGTGGGGGAACTTGTGGTAGCCGCCGATGCGCTCCTTGGCGTCGATGGCCTCGGCAATGCCGCGGCCGTAGCCGATCACGGCGGGCAGAATGTCCCGGCGCACCATTTCGCTGATGACGGAGGCGTCGATGTGCACCTGTTTGCAGTAATTCTCCAGCAGAATCTCCTCCACGGCGGCCAGCTCCGCCCGGCTGTAGACCTTGTGCCGCTCAAAAAGCGCCACGTTTTTCTCGTCCAGCAGGTGGGGAATGGCCTCGGCTGCGGAGGGATAGTTGCTAAGCCCCCGTTTCGCGGCCTCCTCCACCCACTCGGCTGCATAGCCGTTGCCGGAGAAGATGATGCGCCCGTGGGCGGCCATGGTGTCGCGGATGAGCGATTCCACGGCGTCCATCAGGTCGTCCGCGCCCTCCAGACGCTCGGCAAACTGGCGGAAGGACTCCGCCACGATGGTGTTCAGCACGGTGTTGCAGTCCGCGGCGGACATGCTGGAGCCGAGGGAGCGGAACTCAAACTTGTTGCCCGTAAAGGCGAAGGGGCTGGTGCGGTTGCGGTCGGTGTTGTCCTTGGGGATGTCCAGCACGCTGCCGCCCAGCTTCAGCGTCTCCTGCGAGCGGGTGCTGTAGCCCGCGCTGGCGCTGAAGGCGCTCAACACGCCCTCCAGGTCCTCGCCCAGATACATCGAAATGATGGCCGGCGGCGCTTCAAAGCCGCCCAGGCGGTTGTCGTTGCCCGCACTGGCCACGGAGATGCGCAGAAGATCCTGGTATTCGTCCACCGCCTGCACCACCGCGCAGACGATGGCGAGGAAGCGGGCGTTGTCCATGGGCGTCGCGCCGGGGGAGAGCAGGTTCACGCCGCTGTCGGTGGTCAGGCCCCAGTTGTTGTGCTTGCCGGAGCCGTTGATGCCGGCGAAGGGCTTTTCCCCCAGCAGGCAGGCCATGCCGTTGCGCTTGGCGACCTTTTTCATGACCTCCATCATCAGCTGGTTGTGGTCCACCGCCACGTTGCACTTGGCGTAGACCGGGGCCAGCTCGTGCTGGGCCGGGGCGGCTTCGTTGTGCTCGGTCTTGGCGGGGATGCCCAGCTTCCACAGCTCGGCGTCCAGGTCCTTCATAAAAGCCGCCACCCGCAGCTTCAGCGCGCCGTAATAGTGGTCGTCCAGCTCCTGGCCCTTGGGCGGCTTCGCGCCGAGCAGCGTGTGGCCGGTGTAGATCAGATCCTTGCGCTTTTCATAGCGGTCGCGGTCCACCAGGAAGTATTCCTGCTCCAGCCCCACGGTGGGCCATACGCCGCCGCAGTCCATGCCGAAGCACTTCAAAAGCCGCCTGGCCTGGACGTTCAGCGCGTCCATGCTGCGCAGCAGAGGCGTCTTCTTGTCCAGAGCATGTCCGCCGTAGGAGCAGAAGGCCGTGGGAATGCACAGCACGCCGTCCTTGATAAAGGCGTAGCTGGTGGGGTCCCAGGCGGTGTAGCCGCGGGCCTCAAAGGTGGCGCGCAGCCCGCCGGAGGGGAAAGAGGAGGCGTCCGGCTCGCCCTTGACCAGCTCCTTGCCGCTGAACTGCATCAGCACACGGCTGGGACTCTCAGGCACGATGAAGCTGTCGTGCTTTTCCGCCGTCATGCCGGTCATGGGCTGGAACCAATGGGTAAAATGGGTCGCACCCTTCTCGGTTGCCCAGTCCTTCATGGCGTTGGCCACAACACTGGCCACAGCCGGATCCAATTTGCGCCCCTCTTCAATGGTGCGC
>SVKR01000168.1 GCA_015068365.1 Oscillospiraceae bacterium | reverse complement strand
TGCACCGTATGCTTTCCGATAGGCCGCCGGGGTCGTTCCGGCAACGTCACGGAAGCACTGAATGAAATAATTCGGCGTATTGAACCCCAGACGCTCGGAAATCTCCCGGACGGAGATCGATGTAGATTCCAACAGTACCTTCGCCCGCTCAATCTTCGCGTAGCGGATATAGATACTGATGGATAAACCGGTTTCTTTTTTGAATATCTCGGTGAGATAGTATTCCGTATAGCCGCAGAGCGCAGCAAGCTCAGCGGCTTTGATTTTCCGGTCTATGCTCAGCTCAATATAATCGCAGCATTTCTGTATGGCATGCGAGTAATTCGGATTGGTGCGGAGATGATGGACCCGGTATATGAAATCATGGTACATAGCGGCTGACAGCGCGGTAAGCTCGCCGGAATCCCTGCAGTCCTCTACGGCCTGAATATAGGAGTCTCCGAGCGAATAGGCGATTTCCGGGGAGAGGCCTCCCTCAATGGCGGCCCGGCTGACCAGCGTCGTGAAGACGACGATGCTTGTCTTCATCTGCCGCAGGGGGTCGGCGCCGTGGACCGGTACGCCGGGGCTGAGATTGATGCTGCGCTGGACCACGGCGTGGTAGTTGATATCCCCGTTGCGTACCATCTGCAGCAAAGCCCGTTCCGCGCGATAGACCTTTTCCCGGTCCCGTTCACCCGCAGTCTGCGCGGTGATTCCGTCCGGCGCGATAGCAGTGCTGAGGACTTCCGGGCCAAGCTGCTGGCCGGTCAGCGTATTGTGGATCATCATCACATAGCGTGTGAAGACCGCGTAGGACATGACCGGGAGCGAAGGCAGAGACCGGATCAGTGCACTGCTCCAGCGGGCCTGCTCCAGCGTGTCGTGAAACGGGCGAAGCGCCGTCCGAAGCTGATGCTCGTCCGGGGCGGAGTAGAACACCGGCCCGATCACAAATATCAGACTGCGCTGCCGTTCCGTCTCAAATGTGACTGCCCATTGCATACCGATCGGAGATCCGATGATCCGCGGCAGAGCTTGATCCGAATTTTTTGTAATCTCCACGGCCCTGTACAGCGTGCCGAGATTCTGAAAAGATCGGGCAAGAAGCTCCTCTGTATCCTCCGGGCAGGAGGATGCGATCAGCTTTCCGTCTGCGTGGTAACACCAGACATATAGTTTTTCGCTGCTGGGAATGACAGACTCCAGCATCATGAGATTTTGCTCTCCCTGTGTCATGCGCCGTTCCATTTTGCACCGCCTCCGTTTGGGAAAATCCTTTGTTTTCAATGTATCATACTTTTTTCTCCGAAACAAGAATTAACCTGAATTTTTGTAACTTTACTCGGCATATTGGCTTTACGAGGCGTGCCGGGCCTCTGTATGATAGGATTACAAGGTTCCGCAACACTACATTCAGAAAAGGAGAATCGACATGACAAAGCAGCGTTTTTCCCAAAGTGAGATCGACGGCGTGCAGTACCGGCGCGCCAAGCTCTGGCAGATCATTCTGGTGGCTTTCAACGCCTTCAATGGTATGGGAGTGTACATCCTCTTCAACAACTATGTGGGCTATGCCGCAAACCTCGGCTTCGGGATCGCCACGCTGGCCGTCGGCGGTCTTCTGACCTTCACCCGCATCTTTGATGCGGTGACGGACCCGTTGCTTGCGTTCCTTTACGACCGCGTGAACACCCGCTGGGGCAAGGTGCGGCCGCTGCTGGCGCTGGGCTGGCTGATCCAGACCATCGGTGTGCTGCTGGTGTTCTGGCTCGGCGCGGGCAAGGGCCTCGGCGTCGTGGCCTTTGTCGTATTCTACATGATCTATATCATCGGCTACACCATCATCAACATGACCGCGCAGACGCTGCCGGCGCTGATGACCAACGATCCGAAGCAGCGCCCGACCGTCGGCGTCTGGCAGACGGCCCTGAACTATCTGGTGCCCATGGCGCTGACCATCGTTCTGAACAACGTGATCCTCCCGCGGTTCGGAAACGAGTACACGCTCGGTTTTCTGAAGACCTCCTCGCTCGTCGTTGCCTGCATCACGCTGGTCGGCGTCATCCTCGTGGCCATCGGTATTTCCGCCTTTGACCGCCCGGAGAATTTCAAGGGCGTCGGCAAAAAGGCCGATGAGCGCCTGAAGACGAAGGACATGCTGAACGTGCTGGCGCACAACAAGCCGCTGCAGTCGTATATCATCTCTGCCGCCTCTGACAAGATCGCCCAGCAGGCCGCAGCCACAGGCATCGTCACCACGATGCTCTCGGGCATTCTGATCGGCAACATGCAGCTGGCGACGATCCTTTCCGTGGCGGGCATGCTCCCGTCGATCATCTTTGCCGTCTTCGGCGCTCGCTACGCAGGAAAGCACGGCCACAAGGAATCCATTCAGCGCTGGACGCTCTACTGCATCGGCGCGGGCGCGCTTTCCATCCTTTTCTTCATCGTCATTGACCCGAAGAGCATTGCCACGATGGGCGTGACCATGATCCTGTACATTTTGCTGACGCTTCTGCTCAACGGCTGCATGATGTGCGTCACCACCGCGAACACCGGCTTCATGGCGGACATCATCGACTTTGAGCTCGACCGCAGCGGCAAATACATCCCCGCAGTTGTCACCGGAACTTACTCTCTCGTCGACAAGATTGTCTCCGCCTTCTCCGCGCTGATTGCCACTGGCTGCGTCGCACTGATCGGCTATACGAATTCCCTGCCGCAGCCCAATGACCCCTCCACATCCGGCGTGTTCTGGGTCACCATGTTCCTGAAGTACGGCCTTGCGATCCTCGGTTGGATCTGCACGCTGCTGGCCATGCGCCGCTGCGCTCTGGACAAGGCCGAAATGGTCGAGGTGCAAAAGCGTATCGCCGATAAGAAGGCGCAGGCGCAGGAAGCGCTGTTTGAAGAAGAGCTTCATAAAGGAGATCCCATCGATGCGTAACATCACAAACATCGACGGCGGATGGCGCTTTCTCAAAGCGGCTATCCCTGTACAGACCGCCATGGCGTATGCCGCGCAGGGCGAGCGCATCACACTGCCCCACACCTGGAACGCAATCGACGGCCAGGACGGCGGAAACGACTATCACCGCGGCTGCTGCTGGTATGTCCGTGAGCTGACGGCGGAGGAGACCGCGGGCGAGCGCCTGTTCCTCGAGGTCAACGGCGCCAATCACACGGCGGAGGTGTACCTCAATGGGAAAAAGCTTACCCGGCACGAGGGCGGCTATTCGACCTTCCGCGTCGACCTGACGGAAGAGCTGGCGGAGACAAACACCCTCGCGATCTCCGTGGACAACAGCGACAGCGACCGCGTCTACCCCCAGAAGGCGGATTTCACCTTCTACGGCGGTCTCTACCGCGACGTGAATCTGATCTCCGTGCCTGCTGAGCACTTTGAACTCCTGAAGGATGGCACGACCGGCATCAAGGTCACGCCGATCGTCGATCTGGAAAACAGACGCGCTACAGTCACGGTGGAGACCTGGCACAACGCCGCGTCCGTCGACATTACGGTGAACGGTGAGACAAAGACCGTAGAGCGCACGGCGGAGTTCGTAATCGAGAACGTCCGTCTCTGGGACGGTCTCGACGATCCCTTTCTCTACACCGCAACGGCGAAGCTGCCCTCCGGCGACGAAGTCTCCACCCGTTTCGGTTGCCGCGTGTTTGCCTTCGATCCGGAAAAGGGCTTCTTCCTCAACGGACGCAGCTATCCGCTCCGCGGCGTTTCCCGCCACCAGGACCGCAAGGGCAAGGGGAATGCCCTTGCTTACGCCGATCACAAGGCCGACATGGCCATCATCCGTGAACTCGGCGCAAACACCCTGAGGCTTGCCCACTATCAGCACGCGCAGGAATTCTACGACCTCTGCGACGAAAACGGACTCGTCGTCTGGGCGGAGATCCCCTATATCACAATGCACATGCAAAACGGGCGGCAGAATACGCTCGACCAGATGCGCGAGCTCATCACCCAGTGCTGCAACCACCCCTGCATCGCGGCCTGGGGGCTCTCCAACGAAATCACGGCGGCCAGCGCGGTGAGCGAAGAGCTGCTGGAGAACCACCGGGCGCTGAACGACTTGTGCCACCGCATAGACCCAACGCGCCCGACCACCATGGCGAACGTCTTCATGCTGGAGATCGAGAGCCCCATCCTCGAAATCCCCGACATCAACAGCTACAACCTCTACTTCGGCTGGTACTTAGGCGAGCTTACGCAGACCGACGAGTTCTTCGACGAGTACCACGCCAAATACCCGGACCGCGTCATCGGCTTTTCCGAGTATGGCGCGGACGCGAATCCCGCTTTTCACAGCAGTCATCCCGAAAAGGGCGACTACACCGAGGAATACCAGGCGCTCTATCACGAGCACATGCTGCAAATGATCGAAGCGCGCCCCTACCTCTGGGCGACGCACGTGTGGAACCTCTTCGACTTCGCGGCGGACGGCCGCGACGAAGGCGGCAAGCACGGCGAGAACCAGAAGGGCCTCGTGACCTTCGACCGCAACCTGCGCAAGGACGCCTTTTATCTCTACAAGGCAGCATGGAACAAAGCACAGCATTTCGTCCACCTCTGCGGCAAGCGCTATGAAAACCGCGCCGAGGCCGAGACCGAGATCAAGGTCTACTCCAACTGCGGCGAAGTAAAGCTCTATGTGGACGGCACACTTGTGGGCGAGCAGACCGGCAAAACAGTGTTCCGCTTCCGCATTCCGCTGCTGGGAGAGCACCTGATCCGCGCCGAGGGCGATGAATGCAGCGATCAGATGGTGATCCGCCGTGTCGACGCGCCGGACGAGAGCTACATCTTCAACAAGGCCGCAGCCAGCGTTGCCAACTGGTTCGACGCCGATGCGCTTGACCCGACTTGCTTCTCCGTACAAGACAAACTCGGCGAGCTGCGGCAGCACCCGCAGGCGGGCGCAGTCGTGGAGGCAATGATGGCGAAATCCAGCGCCGAGCGCGGCGACGTGGCCGACGCGGTCAAGGATAACCCCGCTTTGCAGCGGATGCTGGGCCGTATGACGATGCTGAGTCTGCTCAAGCAGGCCGGCGCAGACGAGGAGAGCATCAAGCAGCTGAATCGAGTCTTGCAGGGGATCCGAAAATGAAAACTTACGTTCAACAGATCATGCTGGGCTCCGTGACTTCCAATGAGGCGCAGGCCCGCCAAACCTTACAGAGCATCAGGGCCGCCGGGTACGATGGCCTTGAACTCAATTCCTTTATGATCCACCCCACCAGCCTGCTGGTGCGCGCGCTGACGAAAGCGGCGGGCATGCCCACCGGCAAAGGAGGCAGGCTCGACTGGCGCGCGCTGCTTGCGGAAAGTGGCCTCGGTGTTTCCAGCATCCATACCGACCTCGGCACACTCGAGCGCGATGCGGCCGCCGTCGCGGCGGAGGCAAAGAGCTTCGGGACGGACAGGGTCGTGATCACCGGCATGTACCGCTTCGACTACGCCGACGAAAAGGCCGTCCACGAGCTGGCCGGGCGCCTGAACAGAGCGGGCGAGATGCTGAAAAAAGAGGGCGTGGAGCTTCTGTACCACAACCACAATGTGGAGCTTCTGCCGCTCGGGAACGGCAAACGCGCCTATGACGTTCTGATCGACAAGACCGACCCGGCTTTCGTCAATTTTGAATTCGACAGCTACTGGTTCACCGACGGCGGGTCGGACGCGAAGGCATGGATGCGCCGCCTCGGCAGCCGCATGAAGCTCTGGCACGTCACCGACCGCGGCAGCCGGAAAAAGGGCACGGCTATGACACCGATCCTGACATGCGACAGCATGGAGCTCGGTACCGGGAACATGGATCTCGACGGGCTGCTTGCCATCGCTCAGGAATACGGCGTGGAGCGCGTGATTCTGGAGAGCCATAAAAACTGGATCGACAAGGACCCGGTCAAGAGTCTGGAAATGAGCGCCGCGTGGCTGAATGCGAGGAAATGAAATGAGCACGCTTCTTGAAAAGCGCCTGCCCAAGCGCTGGGCGGCCAAATGGATCGACCCGGAGCTGCCGCATGACAAGGACGCACGGCAGCCCACCTCTGTGCTGCGCCGCCGTTTTACGGTGAACAAAACCGAAAACGCCGTGCTGTACATCACCTGTCACGGGCTTTATGAAGCCGTACTGAATGGGCAGCGCGTCGGCGATTTCGTGCTGGCTCCCGGTACCGGAGACTATCATAAGCGTCTGTGCGTACAGGCCTATGACGTGTCCGATCTGCTTCAGGCGGGCGAAAATGAGCTGCTTGTCACGCTTGGCGACGGGTGGTATCGCGGCAGCGTGGGAATCGATGGGCTGCGTGATTTCTACGGCGAGGATCTCGCCCTGCTCTGTCAGCTCGAGATCGACGGCGAGGCCGTCCTCTGCAGCGACGCGCGCTGGGAGGCCAGCCAAAGCGGCCCGACCCGCGAAAACGACCTTCAGCAGGGAGAGGCATACGACGCCCGCAGGGAAGGCATCGGCGGCTGGCACGGTGTCACCGTGCGGGACTTCGGATATGAAAACCTCTGCGGCGAGGACTTCGTCCCCATCACCGAGCATGAGCGTTTTGAGGGAAAGATCATTAAAACGTCGAATGGTGAGACGGTGATCGACTTCGGGCAGAATCTCGCGGGCTATACCGAACTGCGCGTAACGGCAAAAGCCGGGCAGAAGCTGACGCTTTGGCACGGCGAGACGCTGGATGAGAACGGGAACTTCACGCAGAAAAACTTTGACCCCGGCGACCGCAACAAAAACGGCATCCCACAGAAACTCGAATATATCTGCAAGGATGGGGAAAACGTCTGGAAGCCGCGCTTTACGATTTTCGGTTTCCGCTACGCGAGGGTTGAAACAGAGATCAACCTGACCGGCGCGCGCTTCACCGCGATTGCCGTCTATTCCGACATGGCACAGACCGGCTTTTTTTCGTGCGGAAACGCCGACGTGAATCGACTCTTTGAAAACAGCCTGTGGTCGATGCGTTCGAACTTCTGCGACATCCCCACCGACTGCCCCACGCGTGAGCGGGCGGGCTGGACGGGCGACGCGGGCGTGTTCGCGCCGACCGGCCTGATGCTGATGGACTGCGCGAACGTCCTGCGCAAATGGCTGGGAGAATGCCGCCTGGCCCAGCGCGAGGACGGGCTGGTCGAAAACATCGCCCCGGTGAACAACACCGGTTCGATGATCTCGAACATGCTGCAGGGCTCTTCCGGCTGGGGCGACGCCTGTGTGCTGGTGCCCTGGGCCATATACGAGGTCACGGGCGATGAGGCGATCCTCAAAGAGAACTACGAAATGATGCGCCGCTGGATGTCTTTCTGCGAAAAGCGCGCTTCCAAAACGCGGCCGCACAATCTTTTGAACCCCTATAAAAAGTATCTGATGGACGAAGGCTTCCACTTCGGCGAGTGGTGCCAGCCTGGCGTGGACAACATGGAGGTCATGAAGAAGACCATGCTGTTCGGCGCGCCGGAGGTAGCCACAGCTTATTATTACAAGTCCGCCTCGCGGCTAAGCGAGATCGCTTCGATCCTCGGCAAAGCGGAAGACGCGGCAAAGTACAAAGAAATCGCGGAGGGAGCGAAGAAGGCCTATCGCCATTGCTGCACGAAAAACGGCGCGATCAAGTCCGACCGCCAGTGTGAGTACGTACGCCCCGTTGCTTTCGGTCTGCTGGACGGCGAAGAGGCGCAGGCCGCCGCAGATGCGCTGCATTCGCTGGTCGTGAAGAACGGCTATCACCTGAACACCGGCTTCCTCTCAACGCCCGAGCTCTGCCGCGTGCTCTCGGAGCACGGCCACACGGACACGGCCTACCGGCTGCTGCTGCAGGAAGACAGCCCCTCGTGGCTCTACGCGGTGAAGCATGGAGCGACCACAATCTGGGAGACCTGGGACGGTGTACGGCCGGACGGCACGGTACACGATTCGCTGAATCACTACGCCTACGGTGCGATCAGCGGCTGGCTGTTCGACGGCGTCTGTGGGATCCGCCTGAAAGCCGGGAAACTCACGATTCAGCCGCATCCGCACCCCTCGCTGGGCTTCGCCAGGGGAGAATGGCGCAGCCCGGTCGGCACAATCCGCAGCGTCTGGCGCTATGAGGATGACAATCTGACGTTTGACATTGCCCTTCCCGTCCCGGCGCGCATTGTACTGCCGAACGGAGAGATGCATGAAGTGAACAGCGGGGAGTATCACTATGAAGTACTTCTGTAATCCCATCAACATCAATTACCGCTACCAGTTCAATGCCGATCCCCGCCGGGGCGGTGAACTCCAGATCTGCCGTGAGGCGGCAGACCCCTCAATGATTCTCTTTCAGGGCCGCTATTATATCTTCGCCTCCATGACGCTGGGCGTCTGGGTCTCGGACGATCTGGTGACCTGGGAAAACCGCCGTCTGCCGGATGATCTGCCGCTCTATGACTACGCGCCTGATGTGCGCGTGATTGGGGAATATGTGTACTTCTGCGCCTCCGCGCGGGAGCATAACTGCGACCGCTGGCGAACGAAGGACATTCTGAATGGGCCCTATGAGCGCATCGAAGGAAGCTTCCCGTTCTGGGATCCTAATCTGTTCCTCGACGACGACGGACACGTGTACTTCTACTGGGGTTGCTCCAACGAGACGCCGATCTGGGGCGTAGAGCTTGCTCCCGAGACGATGCAGCCGATTGGGGAGAAGATCGCGCTTGTCAAAGGACACCCCTGCGAAATCGGCTTTGAGCGCGTTGGAGAGGACAACAGCACATTGCCGGCGTCGCCTGAGATCGTTGAAGCGAAGTATCAGGCCTTCGTAAAAGCGCAGGGTGTGCCGGAAGCGTATATCCCCGCCGATGTCAAGCCCCTGATTCGCGGAATGTTCTCGGATAAGCCCTATATCGAGGGCACATGGATGGACAAGCATGAGGGGAGGTATTATCTCCAGTATGCCGCTCCCGGAACGCAGTACAACACCTATTCTGACGGCGTCTATGTTGGCGAGGGCCCGCTCGGCCCATTCCGCCTTGCGGAGAACAACCCCTATTCCTACAAGCCCGGCGGCTTCCTTCCGGGCGCGGGCCACGGCTCTACCATGCGGGACATGGAGGGACGCTTCTGGCACACGGCAACAATGCGCATCTCCATAAATCACGATTTTGAGCGACGCGTCGGGATCTGGCCTGCGGGCTTTGACGAAGACGGTGAGCTCTTCTGCAACCAACGCTACGGCGACTGGCCAATGGCCCTCGACGGCGAGCCCTGGCGCGATCCGGCGTGGATGCTGTTGAGCGTCGGCAAGGCAGCGACCGCTTCTTCTTTTGCCCCTGGCCATGAGCCGGAAAAGGCTGTGGAGGAGAACGTACAAACCTGGTGGCGGGCGGCATCAAACAGCCGCGACGAGTGGCTTTGCCTCGATCTCGGAAAGGCCTTTATCGTGCACGCGGTGCAGATCAACTATGCCGACGACAAGATCGACGTTCTCTGCCCGGGAGAGATCCGCCCTGGCTCGCAGGCGCGCTACATTGACGAGGCAGAGCATGTGACCCAATGGAAGCTGGAGGGCAGTCTGGACGGCGAGAACTGGTTTGTTGTTAAGGACAAGTCCAATGCCGAGACCGACCTTTCGCATGATCTGATTGTCCGTGAGGAGGGCTTCATCGCCCGGTATCTGCGCCTGAGTGACATGGCAGTTCCGTTCGAACAGAATCCTTCCGTTTCCGGTCTGCGTGTGTTCGGATTGGGTGATGGAGAAAAACCCGCCCTGCCGATTTTTACTGCGGAACGGAGGGACGATCTGGACATGTGCGTACGAATCGAAGAAAAGCCGGATACGCTTGGATGGAACATCCTGTTCGGCGCATCTCCGGAGAAGCTCTATCACAGCAATATGATCTTCCACAGCGGTGAAACGCGCGTCGGAGCGCTGATCAAGGGAAGAGAATACTATGTCCGCGTGGACGCCTTCAACGAAAACGGCATTACTGCGGGCAAGTGCGTGAAACTATAAGGAGGAAACGACATGGCATTTCCAATGGGATTTCTGGTCGGTGCGGCGACCGCCGCCCATCAGGTCGAAGGCAACAATATCCACAGCGATTACTGGCTGCAGGAGCATCTGCCGCACACGAGCTTTACTGAGCCGAGCGGGGACGCCTGCGACCACTACAACCGCTATGAAGAGGACATCAGGCTGCTGGCTTCCGCCGGGCTGAACGCCTATCGCTTTTCGATCGAATGGGCGCGCATCGAGCCGGAGGAGGGGTGGTTTGACGCACGCGAGATCGAGCACTACCGCGGCGTGATCCGCTGCTGCAAAGAAAACGGCGTGGAGCCCATCGTGACGCTGCTGCATTTCACAAGCCCCGCGTGGCTTATCCGCAAGGGAGGCTGGGAAGCGGAGACGACGCTCGAATCCTTCCGCCGCTATGCCGCGTACGTGACCGAAAAGCTGGGTGGAGAGCTCAACTATATCTGCACGATCAACGAGGCCAACATGGGCCTTCAGCTCGCGGCGATCTCGAAACGCTTCATGCTTATGGCAGAGCAGGCCAAAAAGGCCGCGGCCTCCGGCGCGAAGAAAGCCGAGGGCACCGTGCAGGTCGGCATGAACTTCGAGAAGATGATGGAGAACATGAAATTCTCCGCCATGGAGAACGCGCAGGCCTTCGGCACGCCTCAGCCGCAGATCTTTGTGAGCTCCCGCACGACGGAAGGCGACGCGCTGGTTTTCCGTGCGCACCAGGCGGCAAAGGCGGCGATCAAGGCGTTATATCCGAATATCAAAGTCGGTATCACGCTCTCCTTGCACGATCTGCAGGCCATCCCCGGCGGCGAGCGCTTCGCGGAGGCCGCCTGGGACGAGGAATTCAAGCACTATCTGCCGTACATTCAGGACGACGACTTCCTCGGCGTGCAGAACTACACCCGCACGCAGTACGGACCCGCCGGGCAACTTCCCGCCCCCGAGGGCGCGGAGCTGACGCAAATGGAATATGAGTTCTATCCCGAGGCATTGGAGCATGTGCTCCGCCGCGTGCACGAGAACTTCAAGGGCGATCTGATCGTCACGGAAAACGGCGTCGCCGTCTCGGACGACAGCCGCCGTGTCGAGTTCATCCGCCGTGCGCTGCAGGGCGTGGAGAACTGCCTAAACGACGGCCTTCCGGTCAAGGGCTATATGCACTGGAGTCTGATGGACAACTTCGAATGGCAGAAGGGCTTTTCGATGACCTTCGGTCTCATCGCGGTGGATCGCGCCACCCAGACGCGCACGCCGAAGGAGAGCCTTGCGTTCCTTGGCGGTTACGTGGGGAAGTGAGATCCGGGAGGAGCGCACATGGGCAATGAATCCCTTCTGCGGGACACGCCCGTCTGGACAGCGATCCGGCGCCTTGTTATCCCGTCGGTTCTGACCATTCTGATCATGGTCATCTACAACATCGCGGATATGTTCTTTATCGCGATGCTGGGAAATGATACGCAGGTCGCCGCTGTGGCGGTCGTCGGCCCCGTTTTCAGTCTCGCGACGGCCGCCGCGACGACGATCGGCGCCGGTGGCTGTACGCTGATCGCCAGAGCGCTGGGAGCGGAAAACCGGGAACGTGCACAGGCGCTGTCCAGTCTGTGTGCCTGGGCGGCACTTTGCTTTGGCCTGTTATTCACGGTGCTGCTGCAGCTGCTTTGCAACCCTGTTCTCCTGCTGCTTGGCGCGACAGAGGAGCTCATGGGTTATGCTGAAAACTATCTGCGGATCCTGTCGATCGGCACGCCGTTGATGCTGTTTTCGGTATCCATGGCCTCGGTCATTCGGGCAGAGGGGATCATCGTTCCCGGTATGATCAGCAATCTGGCAGGAACAATGACAAATCTGCTCCTCGATCCGCTGTTGATTCTGGGATTTCGCATGGGAGTGACAGGCGCTGCGCTGGCAACCGTGCTCGGCAATCTGACGTCTTCCGTGCTCCTGGTTCTGATCGTAAAAAGGAAATGTGCGGTTATCTGCTTCACGCCCCGCCTTGCGTGGAAGAACATCACGCTGCTTCTTCCGGCCCTTGCGGCTGGACTGCCGAACGGCGTCAGCAGCGTCCTTTCCGGTCTGGCATCCACCTTTTCCAACCGCCTGCTCAATCCCTATGGTGCCGGCGCAATCGCTGCAATGGCTGCGGCAGGGCGAGCTGTTTTGGTCATCACCATGGTACAAATGGGAATCTGTATGGGTGTCTCACCCCTGCTGTCGTATGCTTACGGCGCAAAAAACCTGAACCGATTACGAGAGACGATTCAAAAAACCGCATTGCTGAGTTTCGGCTTTGGGCTGATCGCCGCAGCGGGTTGCTATTGCTTCCGCAACGAGTTGCTTGGGCTTTTTCTGAAGGAACGTGAAAACCTTGCGATTGGCAATAAAATGCTGACATGGTTGGTCGCCTCAGGTCCCTTTCTCGGCTTCTATTATCTTGGAAGTAATTATCTTCAGGCTACGGGACGGTCATTCAGAGCAACATTTGCTTCTGTGCTACGGCAGGGACTTTTGTTGATTCCTCTGCTCTATCTGCTGCATGGATGGATCGGCTTGACAGGAATCGCTGCGGCGCATACGGTGGCCGACATTTCTGCCATTGTCATTTCAGCGCTTTTATGTGTGCACGCCGGCCGGCGAATACAAGTAGAACTCTTTTATACCGATATGTAAGGAGACCAACAAAATGGAGTATTCAATCAGAACAGATGCCAAATACGCCGTCGCCTGCGTCACCAGCATGGGCGTTCGCATTACACCTGCCGACCGCATGGCCGTCCACAACAGCAACCAGTTCTATCTGCAGGCCACCTCCGCCGAGACCAACGTGCTCAACGTCGCGTCCTCCCTCGGCCGGGAGTGCCTTGCTTTGACCAAGTTCGTCGAGGGCAGCCCCATCGCCGCCTTCATCCAGGCGCAGCTGCGCGCCCGAAACATCGCTTATGAAGGGAAGTCCGTCCCGCAGGGCGGCCCCTGGGGCTACCGCCACCAGTTCAACATCGCCGACTCCGGCTTCGGCCTGCGCGCCCCGCGCGTCTGGAACGACCGCGCCGGCGAGGTGGGCCGGACGCTCAGTGCCGAGGACTTTGACCTCGACCGCATCTTCGGTCAGGAGGGCGTCGCCATATTGCACCTTTCCGGCCTGATCGCCGCCATGAGCCC
>SVKR01000167.1 GCA_015068365.1 Oscillospiraceae bacterium | reverse complement strand
TCGAGACCCTGGCCCGGGTGGACACGCTCTGCGTGGACAAGACCGGCACCATCACCGAGAGCAAGATGATCGTGGACCGGGTGGTGCCGCTGTGCGAGGAGCGCTATAACCTGGATGACATCAACCTCATCATGGCCGATTACATCGCCGCGATGAAGGACGACAACGACACCATGGCGGCGCTGCGGGTCTTCTTCCGGGGGGAGGCGAAGCAGGAGGCCATCGCGGCCATGCCCTTCACCTCGTCGAAGAAATTCGGCGGCGTCAGCTTCCATGAGGACGAGACCTATCTGCTGGGCGCGCCGGACGTCCTCCTGGGGGAGCGCTACGGCGAGTACAGCGAGCAGATCGAGGGCTACAGCGCCATGGGCTGCCGCGTTCTGCTCCTGGCGGACTACAGCGGCACGCTGCGGGACAAGCAGCCGACCGCCGCGCTTTTGCCCCTGGCGCTCATCCTTCTGAACAACAAGATCCGCCCGGAAGCGCCGGAAACCTTCCGCTTTTTTGCCGAGCAGGGCGTGGCCATCAAGGTCATCTCCGGCGACAACCACGTGACGGTTTCCGAGGTGGCGAAGCGCGCCGGCATCCTCGGCGCGGAAAACGCCGTGGACGCCCGGACGCTTCAGACCGAGGAGGCGCTGGCCGAGGCGGCGGAGAAATACACCGTCTTTGGCCGGGTGACCCCCGATCAGAAGAAAGCCCTGGTGCTGGCGCTGAAGGCCAGGGGCCACACCGTGGCCATGACGGGCGACGGCGTCAACGACGTCCTGGCCCTCAAGGAGGCGGACTGCTCCGTGGCGATGGCCTCCGGCAGCGCCGCGGCCGGACAGGTCAGCAACATCGTGCTTCTGCGCTCGGACTTCTCCGTGATGCCCTCCGTGGTGGCGGAGGGGCGCAGGGTCATCAACAACATCGAGCGCAGCGCCACGCTCTTTCTGGTGAAAAACATCTTCTCCTTCGCCCTGACCATCGTGTCGCTGATCTTCACCATGCCCTATCCCTTCACCGCAGCCCAGCTCAGCCTGGTCAGCTCGCTCACCATCGGCTTCCCGGCCTTCGTGCTGGCCATGGAGCCCAACGAGAGCATCGTCAAGGGCAAGTTCCTCCGCAATGTGATGGGCCGGGCGTTCCCGGCGGCTATGACGGACTTCGTGCTGACCATCGGCATTTTGCTGTTTTACTACGCCTTCCATCTGCCGCAGAACATGATGAGCACCATCTGCGCCATCACCATGGGCATCGTCGGCATTTTCGTGATCGTCCGCATCAGCCGGCCCTTCACGCTGCTGCGCAAGATGCTGATCGGGGCGGTGTGCATCGCCTACATCATCAGCGTGGTGTTCCTGAAACGGCTTTTCACCCTTACGCCGCTGGACTATCCGGGGATGCTGCTTCTGGTCGTTTTTGCGCTTCTGGCCTGGCCGGCGCTGAACCTGGCCTATCGGCTGCAGGCCCGCTTCCTCAAGAGCAGACAGACAAAACCGAACAGCAAAACTTAAAAAAATCCGTGGGAAAACGCCCACGGATTTTTCTTTTTGCCCCTTTGCGGCGCGGAGCGGGAATCCGCGCTTTTTCGTCGAATCCGACATGTGTATCTATTTTATATAAAAGCAATTCCGTCATTTTATCGGAAATGCCGAATCGGCGAAAAGGAATTGACAGCGGCAAAAGCGAATGATAAATTAAATTATAGACAATCAAAATTTTTACACTAAACTTTTTTGTGGTTTTGCGCGGAAGGAGCTTGACATGACCCCCAGAGAAAACGCAATGGCGATTTTCAACCGGCAGCAGCCGGACACCTATAATAATTTTATGACCTCGCTGGCCTTCGTGATCGACCCGATCTTTGCCCGGGACGCCATCCCCCGGGACGGGAAGATCCACAAGGATTCCTGGGGCACGCCGTTTCTCTTCAATCCGGACGCGCCCGGCGCCCACCCCATGTTTGACGACGACACCGCCGTCATCCGGGACATCACCAAATGGCGCGAGCAGCTGACGGTGCCGGACTTTGAGGGGCTGGACTGGAGCCAGGCGGAGGCCAAGGCGAAGGAAGTCGACCGCGAGCAGAATTTCTGCGCCTTCTTCTGCACCCGCGGCCTGTTTGAGCGCAGCCACCATCTCATGGGCATGCAGAATGCCTTTATGAACTATATGCTCTACCCCGAGGAGATGGCCGACCTGCTGCGGGTGGTGGCGGATTTCAAGATCGAGACCATCAAGCAGGTGGCGCAGCACCTCCACCCGGACGTCATCTTCTACCATGACGACTGGGGCTCCAAGCAGAATGTGTTCCTGCCGCCGGATCTGTGGCGGGAGATCATCAAGCCCCTGCACACCGAGATCGTCAAGACCGCGCACGACTGCGGCATCCTGTTCGTCCACCACGCCGACTGCATCTGCCAGCCGCTGGTGCTGGATATGGTGGAGATGGGCATCGACATCTGGCAGGGCGTGATCCCCCAGAACGACATCGTGGAGATCCAGCGCATCACCGAGGGCAAGCTGGCCATGATCGGCGGCATCGACGGCCCGGCCATCGACATCGCCAACATCACGGAGGAACAGATCCGCGGCGAGGTGCGCCGCGCCATCGACACTTATTGCCCGGCGGGGCGCTTTTATCCCGCCATCCCCAACACCCGCTGCTTCCGGGAGTGGAACAACACCATCGCCCAGGACGAGATGCAGCGCTATGGCATCGAGTGGGCGCAAAAGCACCCCATCCTGCCCGGTACGGACCGACCCTCCGGCTGCTGAGAAAAACAAAACGCCGCCCGCTTATGCAGCGGGCGGCGGAGAGAAGCGAAAAGGCTCAGTTGGAATCCAGGTTCCGGATGTGCATATAGATGGTGGCGATGGTGATGTCCAGCGTGTCGGCGCAGATCTGGATGGCGTTTTTCACCTTGAAAACGCCGGCGTCGTTCAGACGGCGGACGATCTCCTTCCGCTTGAACTTGGCGGGGATCTCCGGATCGTTCATCACCGCGTCCTTGACCTTCAAAATCTCCTGCTTGATGGCGGTGTCATAGCGGCCGCTGTCCGACATCTGCAGCGGCAGCGCCGCGGCGTCCAGATAGGTGGGCAGGGCGAAGGACTTGATGACCTCGGCGAAGGGAACGTCCAGCCAGTAGTTGAAGCAGATCATGCCGATCAGCTTCCCCTCGCTGCCGACGATGCCGATGGAGGCGGATTTGTACTTCTTCCCGTCGGGGCGCACGCCGAAGTTGGAGGAGATGATCGGGTCGCCGTGCTTCTGCCGGATCTGGAGCTGCTCGATGGCGGTGAAGGCGGTCTCGGGGATCTTGTCGTCCGCCGTCCGGCCGCTGAGGGTGCCGTTGACGATCTCCAGCGTGAACTTTTCCCCCTCGCCGAAGCTGTGCACCACGATCTCATAGGCCACGCCCAGATAGCTGCCGAGGCAGGTGGCCAGAGAGCAGTAGGAATCCAGAAGCATCCGGTCGGCCTGCGTCAGGCTGACATGAATCTTTCGGTTCGGTTTTCTCAAAAGAATACCCCCGTCCCTTGTGAATTCTTTAATTAATGGTAACATTATCCGGTCTGAATTGTCAACAAAAATGGACAAGAAAGCGGAGGGAAGTATGGAAAAAGTTAAAAAAATTCTTGTCATCAACCTTGGCTCCACCTCATCCAAGATCGCCTTCTGCGAAAATGACCGCGTGGTGCAGCAGGCGGAAACCCAGCACGACACCGCGCTTCTGCGCGCTCTGAAAGGGCCGGAGGAGCTCATCGGCTTTTTCAGCAAGGCTGTCGATGACTTCATCCGCGACGCCGGCATCGACCCCGCCGCGCTGGACGCCATCGCCGTCCGGGGCATCGGGAAGCAGGGCAGCTATCGCCACGGCGCCTATCGCCTGACGCCGGAGCTGCTGCAGGACGTGACCGGCGGCCCGGTGGGCCACATCGGACTGTATTCCTCCACGGTCATCGGCGGACGGCTGTCGGAGCGCTGGGGTGTTCCGGCCTTCCTCTATGACGTGGTGCCCACGGACGAGGTCATGCCCATCGCCCGCATCACCGGCATCGCCCACTATCAGCGGCACATCGCCTCCCACACCCTCAACTGCCGGGCCGTGGCCCGCCGGGTGGCGCTGGAGATGGGGAAGGACCCCAATCATGTGAACTTCATCATCACCCACATGGGCGGCGGCTTCGGCACGCTGGCCTATCAGAACGGCACCATCGTGGAGACCTACAGCGCCGAGGAGGGCAGCTTCACCCCGGAGCGGCCCGGCCGCATCTCCGCCAGCCTGGTGCAGGAGCTTTACAGCGACCCCAAGTACACGCCGGAGGAGATCCGCCGCATTCTGAAAAAGGACGTGGGGCTCTACGGCTGGCTGGGCACCAGCAACTGCGTGGAGGTGGAGCAGCGCATCGCCGACGGCGACGAGAAGGCCAGGCTGGTCTACCAGGCCATGGCCTATCAGGTGTCGAAGGACATCTGCTCGCTGGGCGCGGTCTTCTGCGGCAAGGTGGATGCCATCATCCTCACCGGCGGCATCGCCCATTCCAAGCTGTTCACCGGCTGGATCGAAGAGCGCGTGGGCTTCATCGCCCCCGTCAAGCGGATGCCCGGCGCCATGGAGATCGAGGCGCTGGCCGGCGGCGTCACCCGTGTGCTGAACGGGGAGGAGCCGCTGAACGATTATCAGGATGTCCGTACCTACGCTATGTTCAAGGAGGATTGATCGCTATGGCTTATTCTTTCGGTAAATTTCCCGTAAAGGTCTCTGCCCGCCACATCCATCTCCGGCAGGAGACGGTGGACCTGCTGTTCGGCGCAGGTCACAAGGTGGAGCCGGCCAACGGCCCTGCCAAGGGCCAGTTCCTCTCCACCGACCGCGTGACCGTGGTCGGGCCGAAGCACACCTTCGAGCGGGTGGCCGTCATGGGCCCCTGCCGCAACTTCGACCAGTTTGAGATGTCCGCCACCGACGCCCGCACCATCGGCCTGCCCGCCGTGCTGCGCGCCTCCGGCGACATTGAGGGCACCCCCGGCGTCAAGGTCATCGGCCCCGCCGGCGAGGTGGAGCTGGACAAGGGCGCCATCGTGGCCGAGCGCCACATCCACATGGGCCCCAACACCGCCGCCGCCAACGGATTGAAGGAGGGCGACCGGGTGCTGATGTGCGTGGAAAGCGAAGGGCGCATGACCATTTTCGGCGACACCGTCATCCACACCAACGGCCCGGACAACGGCGGCGCGCTGAGCCACATCGACACGGACGAGGGCAACGCCTGCGGCGCCGGCAAGGCTGCGACAGGCTACATCCTCGGCAAAATGGAAGATATGAAAACGCTGTTCCCGGACGGGGAGTAAGGAAGCAACCCAACTTTGACTGAAACGAAGGGAGAAGACCATGGCACAGAAAACCTATCTGGAGGCGGCCAGCGAGCTGCCCATTTACGACGAATGTGACGTGCTGGTTGTGGGCGGCGGCAGCGCCGGCCACAGCGCGGCGGTGGCTGCGGCCCGCGCCGGATGCGAAAAGGTCATCCTTATGGAGCGCTTCGGCTACTTCGGCGGCGACGTGACCGGGGGCTATGTCCTGATGATCCCGGCACTGAGCTGGCACAACTTCAACTGCGTGCGCGGCATCCAGGAGGAGTGGTTCGCCCGCCTGGACAAGAACGCGCCGGATTCCTACATCTGCCCGGAGCGGGACGAGGTGGGACAGAAAGACCCCTTCAAGCTGGAGCGCTGGGGCCTCATCCACGGCTGCGTCTGCCCGGAGGAGGGCAACCCCTATCTGGTGCGCGCGCCCTACTATGAGCCCACGCAGCTGAAGCTGGAGTTTGACGCCATGGTGGAGGAGCTGCCGAACATCAAGGTGATGATCCACTGCTGGGGCACCAAGCCCATCATGGACGGCAACACCATCAAGGGCGTCATCTTCGAGAGCAAGGAGGGCCGCCAGGCCATCCTGGCCAAGGTGGTCATCGACGCCACCGGCG
>SVKR01000166.1 GCA_015068365.1 Oscillospiraceae bacterium | reverse complement strand
TTGGGCATGGTCTTGATGGCGGTCTCGATGGCGGCTCTGTCCGCACCCTCCGCCGCCACGACGTAGCATTCCCGCAGGTGCTTCTGCCGGGCCGTCAGCTCCGGCTGGGCGCCGCTGCGCACGGCGGTCAGCGCCGCTTCGATGGGGACGGTGTACTGCCGGGCGTCCACCACGCCGGGGATGCGGCGGATGGCGTCGGAGTGGCCCTGGCTGACGCCGCGGCCCCAGAAGGTGTAGTCCTTGCCGTCGGGCAAAATCGCGCCGCCGTAAAGCCGGGCGAGGGAGAACATGCCGGGGTCCCAGCCGCCGGAGATCAGCGCCGTGTGGCCGGCAGCGCGGGCCGCGGCGTCCACCGCAGCGAAGTGCTCCGGGATGCGGGCGTGGGTGTCAAAGCTGTCCACCACGTTGAAGTGCTTTGCCAGCAGCGGGGTCTGCACCGGCAGGTCCGTGGCGCTGCCGCCGCAGAGGATGACCGCGTCGATCTCCGCAGCGTGGTCCAGAATGCTGTCCGCGGCGAACACCGGCGCGCCGGTGAGGGTCTTGACCGTCTCCGGTGCGCGGCGGGTGAAGACGCCCGCCAGGGTCTGGTCCGCGTTGGCGCGGATGGCCAGCTCCACGCCGCGGCCGATGTTGCCGTAACCGTAAATCGCAATTCGCATGATAAAGTCCTTTCTCAGTCGTCCGAAAGCAAATCCTGCATCTGATAAAGTCCGGGGCCCTTGCCGCACAGAAACTCCGCGGCGGCCAGCGCGCCCTCCGCGAACAGGGCGCGGCTGTGGGCCTCGTGCTTGAGGGTGATGGTCTGGCTGTTCGTGCCGATCAGCACCTCGTGCTCTCCGGCAAAGTTGCCCATCCGGATGGCGTGGATGCCGATCTCCTCCTTCGTCCGCTTGGCCATGCCGCTGCGGCCCGTGACGATGGTGGCGTTCGGCCGCACGGTCTGGATGGCGCGGGCGATGGCCAGCGCGGTGCCGCTGGGGGCGTCCACCTTGCGGTCATGGTGCTTTTCGATGATCTCGATCTCCGCGTCCGGCATGGCGGCGGCGGCTTTTTTCGCCAGCTCGATGAGCAGCGCCACGCCCAGGGAGAAGTTGGCCGCGAAGAAGATGGGGATCTCCTTCGCCGCCGCTTCGATGGCGGCGCGCTCTTCCTCGGTCTGGCCGGTGGTGGCCAGCACCAGGGGCAGCGCGTTTTTCTTCGCAAAGGCAAGCAGCGCGTCGGTGCAGCTGTGGTGGGAGAAATCCACGATGCAGTCCACATCGGTGCGTGCGCTCTCAAAATCCGGCGCGCAGGGCAGCGTGCAGTTTTGCCAGCCCATGAAATCCACGCCGGCCACGGCCTCTGCCCCGCGGCAGCCCGCGGCGCAGAGCTTTTCCACCTCGGCGCCCATGTGGCCGCCCAGGCCGCTGATCAGAATTCTCATATCTCTTATCCCCCGTTTGCTCTCTCAGATGAGGCCGTGCTGCCGCATGAGGGCGTACAGCTTTTCGGCGTGGGCCTCCTCCATCTCGGTCAGCGGCAGGCGCAGGAAATTCTCGCACCAGCCCATGGCGGCCATGGCGGCCTTGACGGGGATGGGGTTGACCTCGCAGAACAGGGCGTTGATGAGGGGCAGATAGTCCAGCTGCATCCTGCGGCTGGCCGCGATGTCGCCCCGGAACCAGCTGTGGCACATCTCGCTGGTGGCCTTGGGCATCACGTTGCTCAGCACGGAGATGACCCCCGCGCCGCCCAGGGCCAGGATCGGCACCACCTGGTCGTCGTTGCCGGAATAGATGTCCAGCTTGTCGCCCACGAGCGCGGCGGTCTCCACGATCTTGGAGATGTTGCCGTTGGCCTCCTTGATGGCGCGGATCATCGGGTGCTCCGCCAGCGCGGCGTAGGTGGCCGGCTCGATGCCGACGCCGGTGCGGCTGGGGACGTTGTAGAGAATCAGCGGTTTCGTGGAGGCGTCCGCGATGGCGGTGTACATCCGCACAAGGCCCTTCTGTGTGGCCTTGTTGTAGTAGGGGGTGACAACCAGCATGGCGTCGGCCCCGACGTCGCAGGCGAAGCGGGTCAGGGAGATGGCGTAGTCCGTGTCGTTCGAGCCGGTGCCGGCGATGATGGGGACGCGGTGGGCCGCGCGCTCCACGGCGAAGCGCAGCACCTCGCGGTGCTCTTCGTCGGTGAGGGTGGAGCCCTCGCCGGTGGTGCCGGCGATCACCAGCGCGTCAATGCCCTCGGCGATCTGCCAGTCGATGAGCTTGCCGAAGCGGTCATAGTCCACGCCCCCGGCGTTCAGAGGGGTGATGAGCGCTGTGGCAGCGCCGCGGAAAATCGGGTTTGCAGTCATGGGGATTTGCCTCCTTTTTCTAGTTCCGAATACCGCAATTATCTGAGAAAAACAGCCAATGCAATTTCATTTGCATCGGCTGCTGACCTTTCCAATATTCCCGCTGTGCGCCCGGCCTTGCGCCGGACGCGGGAAAATTGCAATCAATCCATAGCTCTCCGCAAATGCGACAGTCAAACGGATGTTCTCCGGTTGACCAGGCGGGATTCGCAGCTCTCCCACCTTCGGCAGCGGCCCCTTTCGCCCCGGCAACGGCTTTGCTCGCCTTTGACACCGGTGCTAGTCTTGACAACTGCGCCTCTATCCTTTCATTGCAATATTCAGTTATCTGCATTATAACACAGGATTTTTGAACTTCAATAGCCATTTTTTCCAATCTTCCCAAAAGAGAAGGGGGGAAAACGCATCAGTGTATACAGAAATCCGGGGTATCCACGATCTCCGCGCCCCGGGCCGCGGCCCAGCCGCCCCAGGTGTCGAAGCCGTAGGCCAGCCCCGCGCCGGCGTGGGCGTCGCCGCTTAAAAGGAAGCGGGCGCCGCGGGCGATGAGATAGTCCAGGATGGGCGCGGCGGGGTAGGGCACGCTGCGCTTGGCCCTGGCGATGGCGCCGGTGTTGATCTCGAACAGCGCGCCGCAGGGCAAAAGCGCGTCCGCCGCGGCCTGCCAGGCCCGGACATAGCGGGGGTGGGATTCGTCGAACAGCGCGCCGCCCTCGTTGAACTTGGTGATGAGGTCGAAGTGGCCGATGACGCCGCAGCCCGTGGCCTCCGCCACGCCGGCGACGGCGCGGTAATAGGCCTCGATGAGCGCGTAAAGGTCGCCGCCGAAATGTTGCCGCGCCCCGGCCAGCAGGTCCGCCGCGCTCTCGTCCACGGGGAGATAGTCTCCGTCCACGGACAGATAGTGTACCGAGCCGATGACGTAGTCATAGCCCGCCGTGGGCGCGTCGGAGAGCAGGTCCTGCTCCACGCCGCAGTAGACGGCGATCTGCCCGGCGTATTTCTGCCGCAGCCGGGCGATCTCGGCGCGGTAGCGCTGTGTCCCGTCGGCGGACATGCACCAGCTCTCGTCAAAGGCGGTGTGGCTGTGGCCGGAAAAGCCGATGGCGGGCAGGGCGCGGGAAAGCGCCGCGCGCACCATATCCTCCGGGGCCTCGGCCCCGTCGCAGAAGGTGGTGTGGACGTGGAAGTCCCCGCGCGTCATGTCATCTTCTCCTGCTTGACCTTGTGGTCAATGACGTGGCGGGAGGCCAGCTCATCGCGCACCTCGTCCAGGCTGATGCCCGATTCGGTCATCAGCACCATCACGTGATAGGCCAGGTCGGCGATCTCATAGATGGTCTCGCGCTTGTCCTCGGCCTTGCCGGCGATGATGACCTCCGTGGCCTCCTCGCCCACCTTTTTCAGGATCTTGTCCAGGCCCTTTTCAAAGAGATAGGAGGTGTAGGACCCCTCCGGCATCTCCCGCTTGCGCCCGGCGAGCAGCGCCATGAGCCCGTCGGCGGAAAAGCTCTGCCGGGTGGGGCTTTCCCACAGGGGAAACTCAAAGCAGCTGACGCCGCCCAGGTGGCAGGCCGGGCCCTCCGGCTCCACCTCCACGACCAGCGCGTCCCGGTCGCAGTCGGCGGTGATGGACACGATGTGCTGCACGTTGCCGCTGGTCTCGCCCTTGCGCCACAGCTCCCGGCGCGAACGGCTCCAGAAGCAGGTGCGCTCCTCCCGGATGGAGATGTCCAGGCTCTCCCGGTTCATGTAGGCCAGGGTCAGCACCTTTTTGCTGCGGCTGTCCACCACAATGGCGGGAATCAGCCCCTTTTCGTCAAATTTCAGTTCGGAACGATCGATCATCTTTCATACCTCCCGCACAGGGATATTGTTTTCTTTCAATGCCGCTTTCAGATCGCGGATGCGCACCTCGCCGAAGTGGAAGATGGAGGCGGCAAGCCCCGCGTCCACCTTCGGCAGCGTCCGGAACAGCGTGACGAAGTCCGCGATGCACCCGGCGCCGCCGGAGGCGATGACCGGCACGCTCACCGCGTCGCAGACGGCGGCGAGCATCTCCAGGTCAAAGCCGCCCTTGACGCCGTCGGTGTCGATGCTGTTCAGCACGATCTCCCCGGCGCCCAGGGACACGCCCTTTCTGATCCAGCCGATGGCCTCCATGCCGGTGTCCTCCCGGCCGCCCTTGGCGAAGATGCGAAACTGTCCGTCCACGCGCTTGACGTCGGCGGAGAGCACCACGCACTGGTCGCCGTAGCGCTTGGCCGCGTGGAAGATGAGCTGCGGGTCGCGGATGGCGCCGGAGTTGACGCTGACCTTGTCCGCGCCGCACTTGAGCACCCGGTCAAAGTCCTCTACGGTGTTGATGCCGCCGCCCACGGTCAGCGGGATGAAGACCTGGCGGGCCGTTTCGCAGAGGATGTCGGTGAAAAGCCGCCGCCCTTCGGCGGAGGCGGTGATGTCATAGAACACCAGCTCGTCCGCGCCGCAGGCGCTGTAGTATTTCGCCAGCTCCACCGGGGAGGAGACATCCGCCAGACCGGCGAAGTTGACGCCCTTGACCACCCGGCCGTCCCGCACGTCCAGGCAGGGGATAATCCGTTTTGTAATCATTTTGCTGCCTCAATCGCTTCTCTCAGATTGATCGCGCCGGTGTAATAGGCCTTGCCGATGATGGCGCCGTAAAGCGCCAATTCCCGCAGCCGGCGCACGTCCTCCAGGCTGGAAACGCCGCCGCTGGCCGTGATGTTCAGGTCAAAGCGGGCGGAGAGATCGCGGTACAGGGCCAGGTTGGTGCCCTGCATGGCCCCGTCGCGGGAGATGTCCGTGATGATGAGGGTGCCGACGCCCTCTTCCCGCATCGCCGCGCAGAAGCTCTCGGCCGATTCCGCCGTGGTCTCCGTCCAGCCCTTGACGGCAACATAGCCGTCCTTCAGATCCACGCCCACGGCGATCTTCTCCCCGTAAGCGTCCACGGCCTTTTTCAGAAAGGCCCGGTCCGTGACGGCGGCGGTGCCCAGGATGACCCGGCTGGCACCGGCTTCCAAATAACGGCGGACGGTGTCCATGTTCCGGATGCCGCCCCCCACCTCGATGAACAGGCCGGTGTTGGCCGCCAGCTTCTCGATGGTGGGCAGGTTGGTGGTCTGGCCGGTCTTGGCCCCCTCCAGGTCCACCAGGTGGAGATTCTTTGCCCCGGCGGCCTCGAACTTCCGGACGGTGTTCAGAGGCTCGGGATCGTAGACGGTCATCTGGTCGTAGTCCCCCTTGTACAGGCGGACGGCCTGACCGCCGAAGAGGTCAATGGCAGGAAAAATTTTCATGGTCACCAGTCCCCCTCACAGAAGGTGCGCAGGATGGCAAGGCCCACGTCCCCGCTCTTTTCCGGGTGGAACTGACAGCCCATCACGTTGCCCC
>SVKR01000165.1 GCA_015068365.1 Oscillospiraceae bacterium | reverse complement strand
GCCGAAGCCCGCCGCCGTCCCGGCGGACAATACCATCGAGCCGCCGGCGAAGAAGATCAGCATGTTCATCGACGACGATCCTGCCGCGCCCCCGACCCCAGAGCAGCGCGGGGAAGCGCCGTCCGCGCCTGCGGAAAACGCGCCGGTCGACGGCGGCGATCCGCCGAAAACCGAATAAAAAACGCGCATGACGCCGGAACAGGGTTCCGGCGTCATTTTTTGTGTAATTAATTGATTTTTATGGTAGATATTCCCGGCGACTTGTGATAAAATAACTTGATAAATCATCCCGGATGCGTGTTCCCGGAGCTGAACAGGCAAGAGAGGCAGGAACAGTTTACATGTCGAACACAGAACAGAAGACGGCAGTCGGGCTGACGCCCTACCTGTCGCCGGCTGCCGCCTGGGCGCTGGCGCTCGGCACCAGCATCGGCTGGGGCTCGCTTGTCGTCACCACGAATACCTATCTCGCGCAGGCCGGGCCGCTGGGCACGATCTGCGGGCTGGTCATCGGCGCTGCGCTGATGATCGTCATCAGCCGCAACTTCGCCTATATGGCCATGCAGTACCCCGACGCCGGCGGCGTTTACACCTATACGAAGACCGTCTTCGGCTATGACCGGGCCTTTCTTATCTCCTGGTTTTTGAGCCTTGTCTACATCTCCATGTTCTGGGCCAACGCCACAAGCCTGCCGCTGTTTGCCCGTTACTTCCTCGGCGACACCTTCCGCTTCGGCTATCTCTACACCGTGTTCGGCTATGAAGTCTACATCGGCGAGGTGCTGCTGACCCTCTTCGCGGTTTTGCTGGTCACGCTGCTGTGCATCCGCAGCAAGCGGATCGCGGCGCACGTCATGGTGGGCCTGGCCGCAGTGCTCACGCTGGGCATCACGGTCTGCTTCGCCGTCGCCATGCTGCGCGGCGGGGCGGACGTCAGCCATCTCCGCCCGGTGACGCTGCCGGAAAAGTCCGCGTTTTCCCAGGTGCTGCGCATCGTTTTCATCTCGCCCTGGGCCTTCATCGGCTTTGAGGGCATCACCCATTCGGCGGAGGAATTCAAATTCCGGCGCACAAAGCTGTTCCGCATCCTCTGCCTCTCGGTCGTCTCCGCCACGCTGCTGTATATTTTCGTCACGCTGCTCTCCATCTCCGCCTATCCCGCGGAATACGGCAGCTGGCTGGAGTATATCCGCGATCTCGGCAACCTGGGCGGCATCCGGGGCATCCCCGCGTTCTACGCGGCGGACCATTATCTGGGCAGCTTCGGCATCGTGCTGCTGAGCCTGGCGCTTCTGGCGCTGGTGCTGACCAGCCTGATCGGCAATCTGCGCGCGCTCAGCCGCCTGTTCTACGCCGTGGCCCGGGACGACATTCTGCCCGCCGCGTTCGCGGAGCTGAACAGCAAGCAGATCCCGGCGAAGAGCATGATGCTTGTCGCGGCGCTTTCGGTGCCCATCGTTTTCGTGGGCAGGACGGCCATCGGCTGGATCGTGGACGTCACCACCATCGGCGCGACGCTGCTGTACGGCTTCGTCTCCGCCGCCGCGCTGAAGATGGCGCGGCAGGACGGCAACCGCGGCGTGCAGGTTACGGGCTGGATCGGCTTTCTGGTGATGCTGGTCTTCGGCGTCTACCTGCTGTTTCCCAACCTCTTTTCGGACAACACGCTGGAGACGGAGACCTACATCCTCTTCATCGTCTGGTCCATCATCGGGTTTTTCTATTTCCGCCGCATCATCGGCAAGGACCACGCCCGCCGCTTCGGCAAGGCCATCATCGTGTGGATCGTTCTGCTGGCGATGGTGGTGCTGATGTCCATGATCTGGACCAGCCGCGCCGACGAACAGGTGACGGAGCAGGCGATCCACGCCGTGCAGGACTACTATAACGGCACCGCCCCGGCCGAGGCCTACACCATGGGGGAGGAGGCCTTTATCAGCAGCCAGATCGCCATGACCGACCGCAGCAGCCTGTTCAACACCGTGGTGGTGCTGGCCTTGTTCCTGCTGGCCCTGGCCGCCATGCTCATCAACCATTTCAGCATGAAAAAATGGGAGCAGCAGACCGCCAGCGAGCGGGACGCCGCCCGCACCGCGGCCTATGTGGACCCCATGACCGGCGTGAAGAGCAAGACCGCCTTTGCCGAGGAGGAGAAGAACCTCGACACCATGATCTCCGGCGGAATCAATAACGCCTTCGGCCTGGTGGTCTGCGATGTCAACGGTCTGAAATATGTCAACGACACCTTCGGCCACCAGGCGGGCGACGCCTACATCCGCTCCGGCAGCCGCCTCATCTGCGAGGTGTTCCAGCACTCCCCGGTCTACCGCGTGGGCGGCGATGAGTTCCTGGTGCTGCTCACGGGCCGGGACTATGAAGCGCGGGAGACGCTGCTGGAGCAGTTCAACAGCCGCGTGGTGGAAAACCTGCGGGAAGACCGGGTGGTGGTCTCCGCCGGGATGTCGGTGTTTATCCGAAATGAGGACAACTGTCTGCATGACGTTTTTGAGCGCGCCGACGCGCTGATGTATGAGAGAAAAAAGACGCTGAAGAGCATGGGCGCCAAAGTGCGCTGAGGCACGGATTTCATCTGATGCCAATAGGAGGAGAACATTTTTGGACAGCAGGAATGACACGTTTTACGAATCCAGCGGAAAACGGACGATTCTGATCGCGGATGATGAGCTCATCAACCGCGAGATCCTGGGCAGCATTCTGGAGGACGAGTACCAAATCGTCTTTGCGGCCGACGGCGCTGAGGCGCTGGAGACCGTCTCCGGCCAGAGCACGACCATCTCCCTGGTGCTGCTGGATCTGATGATGCCGAAGATCCCCGGCATCGAAGTCCTGAAGCGGATGAAGGAGGACCCGGCGACCAAAGGCATCCCCGTCATCGTCGTGACCGCGGACCAGGAGGCGGAGATCGAGTGCCTGCACCTGGGCGCCATCGACTTTATCTCCAAGCCCTATCCCCAGGCCGGGGTGGTGCAGGCCCGCGTGCGCAGGACCATCGAGCTGAGCGAGGACCGCGAGACCATCCGCATCACCGAATGCGACCCGCTGACCGGCCTTTATAACCGCGACTTCTTCTACCGCTACGCCGAGCAGTTCGACCAGCGCAGCCGCGATGTGCCGATGGACGCCATCGTGCTGGACGTCAACCATTTCCGCCTCATCAACGAGCGCTACGGCAAGGCGCGGGCGGACGAGATTTTGCGGCGCATCGGCGGCCAGCTGCGCGAGACCATCCGCGCTCTGGGCGGCATCAGCTGCCGCAGGGAAGCGGACACCTTCCTGGTCTACTGTCCCCACGGCTGTGACTACCAGGAGATCATGGACAAGGCCTCCGCGGGCCTGGACAGCGCCGGCGGCAGCCGGGTCCGGCTGCGAATGGGCGTGTACGAAAACGCGGACAAGTCCCTGGACATCGAGCGCCGCTTTGACCGCGCAAAAAGCGCTTCGGACACGGTGCGCAACTCCTTTGCCAAGCCCATCGGCTTTTACGATTTCAAGTTGCATGAGCAGGAGCTGTTCGCCGAGCAGCTGATCGAGGATTTCCCGGCGGCCATCCGCGAGGAGCAGTTTGAGGTCTACTATCAGCCCAAATATGACATCCGCCCGGATACGCCCGTGCTGTGCAGCGCGGAGGCGCTGGTGCGCTGGAAGCACCCCAAGCTGGGGCTCATCCGTCCCGGGGTGTTCATCCCGCTGTTTGAGGAGAACGGCCTCATCCAGCAGCTGGACCACTACGTCTGGCGCAAAACGGCGGCGCAGATCCGCCGCTGGAAGGACCGCCTGGGTCTGCTTCTGCCGGTGTCCGTCAACGTCTCCCGCATCGACATGTACGACCCGCGGCTGACGGAGTATTTCCGGAAGATCATGGAGGAACATCAGCTCACGTGCGACGAATTCCGCCTGGAGATCACCGAGAGCGCCTATACCCAGGATTCGAACCAGATCATCGACGTGGTGAATCTTCTGCGCGAGATCGGCTTCCGCATCGAGATGGACGACTTCGGCACGGGCTATTCCTCGCTGAACATGATCTCCAGCCTGCCCATCGACGTGCTGAAGCTGGACATGCAGTTCATCCGCGACGCCTTCCGCGACGGGAAGGACACCCGCCTCATCGAGGTCATCATCGACATCGCCGACTATCTGAACGTCCCCGTCATCGCCGAGGGCGTGGAGACCGAGGAGCAGCTTCTGGCGCTGAAGGCCATGGGCTGCGACATGGTGCAGGGCTATTATTTCTCCAAGCCCGTCCCCGCGGACGAGTTTGAGCGGTTTATGCTGGAGCGGCTTCAGCAAAAGTAAGATTCAACAGGAGAGAGGTTATTATGAAACTTGGAATCGTCGGGCTCCCGAATGTGGGAAAAACCACGCTGTTCAACGCGCTGACCGGCTCCCACGCGGAGACCGGCAGTTATTCGGGCGCCGCCGTGAAGCCCAACATCGGCCAGGCGAAGGTGCCGGATGCGCGCCTGGACTGGCTGGCGGACTATTATCACCCGAAAAAATACACCCCCGCCACCATCGAGTTCGTGGACGTGGTGGGCATCAAGAAAGGCTCCGGGCGCGGCAACGCCTATCTGCAGACCATCCGCCAGGTGGACGCGCTGGTGCACGTGGTTCGTTGCTTTGAAAATGACGAGCTGTTCCTGGAACCGGCGGACGCCCGCCGGGACGCAGAAACGCTGAATCTGGAGCTGATTCTGGCGGACATTGAGCTGGTGGAGCGCCGGCTGGACAAGGCGAAGAAAAACGCCAAGGGCGGCGACAAAAAGTATAAGCGCGAAGCGGAGATGTGCGAAGCGCTCATCGAGCACCTGTCCGACGGCAAGCCGGCCGCGTCCTTTGAGTTCACAGAGGAGGACAAGGACATTTTGCAGGACGGCGGACTGCTGACCATCAAGCCCGTCATCTATGCCGCCAACCTGGATGAGAGCGCCATGACCGACTATGCCGCTGACGCCGGGTTCCGGGCCCTTTCCGACCTCGCGGCGGAGCAGGGGGCGGCGGTGCTGCCCGTGGCGGCAAAGTTTGAAGAGGACATCGCCGACATGGACGACGAGGAGGCGCAGATGTTCATGGAGGAGCTGGGCCTTCAGGAACGCGGCCTCGACCGCCTCATCCGCACCAGCTATGACCTTCTGGGCTACATCTCCTTCCTCACCGCCGGCGAGGACGACGTGCACGCCTGGACCATCGTCCGGGGCACCAAGGCCCCGAAGGCCGCGGGCAAGGTGCACACCGACATCGAGCGGGGCTTTATCCGGGCGGAGATCGTCTCCTTCGACGACCTC
>SVKR01000164.1 GCA_015068365.1 Oscillospiraceae bacterium | reverse complement strand
CTTCAGCGTATCGATCACTGAGCAGCAGGGGAGTCCGAGGGGTAGCGAAGCGGCGCCTCGGGAGTGAATGATGTGCCGGGGGCACATCAGAGCCGAGGCGTGACCGAGCCGCAGCGAGACAGGCCCCATCGGGTTGAATCAATGAGCTTGTCAAAAAGACTTTTTTGACAAGCTCAACAGACCGCCTGCGGGCGGTCTGTTTTCGTTATCCCTTGTCCCTGGAGCGGAACAGCAGTGCGGCCAGATAGCCGAAGACGATGGCGGCGCACACGCCCGCGGCGGCGGCGGTGAAGCCCCCGGTGAAAAGGCCCAGCGCTCCGCGCTCGGCAATGGCCTTGCGCATGCCCTTGGCCAGGGTGTTGCCGAAGCCCGTCAGCGGGATGCTGGCGCCCGCCCCGGCGAAGTCCACCAGCGGCTGATAAAGCCCCAGCGCGCCGAGGGCCACCCCGGCCACCACGTAGGCCGTCAGGATCCGGGCGGGGGTCAGGCCGGTCCGGTCGATCAGCACCTGGCCGATGGCGCACAGCAGCCCGCCCACGAGAAAGCATTTGAGATACGTCAGCAGCAGCGCCACAGCGTCATTCCTCCTTCCATTCCAGCGCCAGCGCGTGGCAGATGCCGGGGATGCTCTCGCCCTGCTGGCTGGTCACCAGGCTCATCAGCGCCCCGGTCGGGGCGAAGAGCACTTTGCGCCAAAGCCCCTCCTGCATGCACTTGAGGATGTGCCCGGCGAAGACGGAGGCACAGCAGCCGCAGCCGCTGCCCCCGGCGTGGACATCCTGGTGCTCCGCGTTGTAGATCAGCATGCCGCAGTCGGTAAAGGCAACGGGGAACACCACGCCCTCCGCCGCGGCGAGGTCGGCGAGGATGTCATGGCCGAAGTGGCCCAGATCCCCGGTGATCACCGCGTCATAGTCCCCCGGGGCGCGCCCGGTCTCGGCAAAGTGGGCCTTCAGCGTCTCCCAGGCGGCGGGGGCCATGGCCGCGCCCATGTTGCTGGCGTCCGTCACACCGGCGTCCACGATCTTGCCGGTGGTGATGTGGGTGATGCGCGCCCCGCCGCCCCCGGCGCGCAGCAGCACCGCCCCCGCCGCCGTGGCCGTCCACTGGGCGCTGGGGGTGCGCTGGCCGCCGTACTCCAGCGGCAGGCGGAATTCCCGCTCCGCCGCGCAGAAGTGGGAGCTGGTCATGGCGCAGACGGTCTCCGCCGCGCCGCCGTCGATGAGCATCGCCCCCAGGCTCATGCCCTCGCCCATGGTGGAGCAGGCGCCGTACAGCCCCAGGAAGGGCACGGCAGAGTCGCGCACGGCGAAGGCCGAAGCGGTGCACTGGCTTTGCAGGTCGCCCGCCAGAAGATACTGGATCTGCTCCGGCGGCGTTTTTGCCTTGGCGCAGAGCTTCTGGAAGCAGCGGCTGAGCATGACGCTCTCGGCCTTTTCCCAGCTTTTCTGCCCGAAATAGGCGTCGGTGCCGATCTCGTCAAAGCGCTCGCGCAGCGGCCCTTCGCCCTCCTTTTTCCCCACGACCGCCGCCCCGGCGGCGACGCAGACCGGGTTCGTCAGCTCCACGGTCTGCGCTCCCAATCTTCTCGACATGTCCATTCCCTCTTTGCACAGCAGATTTCGCCGTTAGTATGGCCGGGAGATGGAAAAATATGCGGCGCCGGGGAAAAATCCCCGGCGCCGCTGACGCTTTTATTCGCCTTTGTATTTGATCCGGGTGGCGATGCCGCCGCGGATGTGGCGCTCGGCCTTGTTCCGGTCCAGCACCGCCTTGGCCTGGGCCCACAGCACCGGATCCTGGCGCTTCAGCCGCTCCGTCACGTCCTTATGTACCGTGGATTTTGAAACGCCGAAGGCCCCGGCCGCCGCCCGGACGGTGGTGTCGTTCTCGATGATGTACTCCGCGAGCTTCACGGCCCGCGCCTCGATGCTGCTGTGCACTCCTTGACCACTCCCCAAACGCGCTTGCTTCACTGTATGCGAAGCGGCAGCGGGATATGCGGATGGGTGATTGACATTTCTGCGGGAAAAAGGCATAATTGCGCTGGTGCACATTCCTAAATCCGAAAATGACGGAGGGTGAAACCATGCTGAAAATCGAGCATCTGACAAAGCGCTACGGCGAGCATCTGGCGGTGGACGATCTGTCGCTGCACATTCAGCCGGGGGAGATCTATGGCTTCATCGGCCACAACGGCGCGGGCAAGACCACCACGCTGAAGTCTGCCGTGGGCATTTTGCAGTTTGACGCCGGCACCATCACCATCGGCGGCCACTCCATTGCGGATGAGCCGCTGGAGTGCAAAAAACTGCTTGCCTACATCCCGGACAACCCGGACCTTTATGAGTTCATGAGCGGCATCAAATATCTGAACTTCATCGCCGACGTGTTCGCCATCCCGGCGGCGGAGCGGCAGGAGCGCATCCGCCGCTATGCCGATGCTTTGGAGCTGACGGACGATCTGGGCCAGCCCATCTCCGCCTATTCCCACGGCATGAAGCAGAAGCTGGCGGTCATTGCCGCGTGGATGCACAGCCCGAAGCTGATCCTCATGGATGAGCCCTTCGTGGGCCTGGACCCGAAGGCCGCCTTCACGCTGAAGACGGTCATGCACGAGCTGTGCCAGGGCGGCACGGCCATATTCTTTTCGACCCATGTGCTGGACGTGGCGGAGAAGCT
>SVKR01000013.1 GCA_015068365.1 Oscillospiraceae bacterium | reverse complement strand
ATCCACTCGCTGTCGCGCTTGGCCAGGTAGTCGTTGACGGTGACCACGTGGACGCCCTTGCCCGCCAGGGCGTTGAGATAACAGGGCAGCACGGCCACCAGGGTTTTGCCTTCGCCGGTCTTCATCTCGGCGATGCGGCCCTGGTGCAGCACGATGCCGCCGATGAGCTGCACGGGGTAGGGCTTGAGCCCCAGCACGCGCCAGGCCGCCTCGCGCACCGTGGCATAGGCCTCCGGCAAAAGGGCGTCCAGCGTCTCGCCGGCGGAAAGACGGTCCTTGAACTCCTGCGTCTTGCCCCGGAGCTGCGCGTCCGTCATGGCGGCATATTCGGGCTCCATCGCCACGATGGAATCCACCATGGGCTTGATTTTTTTCAGCTCCCGGTCAGAGTAGGAGCCAAAGATTTTATCCAGAAAACTCATAAGGGCTGCACCTTTCATCCGTTCCGCGCAGGGCATACCTGCGCATTATATCAAAATATTATACCACACGATTGTGAACAAATAAAGTAAAAATCCGCGGAAGACCGCGGATTTTTTATAAAGCTCATTCAGTTCAGCTTCAGGTCCCCGTCCTTGATCCAGCCGAGTCTGCGCGCCGCCGCGCCGAAGGCCCAGCACAGCACCGCCGGGAGCACCACGGCGACAAGGGCCAGGCCGAGCCAGTCCATGGCGCCGGGGGCGATGGCCGCAGCGCCGTTTTCGATGGCCTTTTCGCTGGGGGCGAGCCAGCCGGTCCACACGCCGATGGGGCCGCACAGGCCGCAGGTGCCCATGCCGGAGTTGATGGGCGCGCCGTTCATCTCCAGGCGGAACAGGCAGGTGGCGATGGGTCCGGTGATGGCGCTGGCGAGGGTCGGCGGGATCCAGATGCGCGGGTTTTTCACGATGTTGGGCATCTGCAGCATGCTGGTGCCCAGGCCCTGGGAGACGATGCCGCCCCAGCCATTTTCCCGGAAGCTCATGACGGCGAAGCCCACCATCTGGGCGCAGCAGCCCGCCAGCGCCGCGCCGCCGGCCAGGCCCGTCAGACCCAGCACGGAGCAGATGGCCGCGGAGGAGATCGGCAGCGTCAGCGCCACGCCGACCAGGACGCTGACCGCGATGCCCATCCAGAAGGGCTGCAGCTTCGTGGTAGTGTCGATCAGCTTGCCGAAGGCCGCCGCCGCGGTGCCGATGGGCGGGGCGATGAGCTTGGCCAGCGCCACGCCGACCAGGATGGTCACAGCGGGGGTGACGAGGATGTCGATTTTGGTTTCCTTGCTGACGGCCTTGCCGCACTCCGCGGCGACGATGGCGATGATCAGCACGGCCAGCGGGCCGCCGGCGCCGCCCTCGGCGTTGGCCGCCCAGCCGACGGCCGCCAGGGAGAAGAGCACCATCGGGTCGGCCTTCAGCGCATAGCCGATGGCGACGGCCATCGCCGGGCCGGAAACGGCCATGGCATAGGTGCCGATGTCCGTGAGGAACGCGGCGTTCAGCTGCTGGCCCAGCGTTTTGATGATCGTGCCGATCAGCAGCGAGCAGAACAGGCCCTGGGCCATGGCGCCGAGGGCGTCGATGCCGTAGCGCCGCAGGGAGAAAACGATGTTTTTGCGTTTGAGAAAGGCGGAGAATTTGCTCATAGTCCGGCCTCCTTGGCACACGGTTTTTTTGTTTGCTTGCAATTATACATCTCCCCGCCGCAAAGTCAAGTTCCGTTTTTCCCGCCTCCCGGGCGTTCCGTATGCCGGCATGAATGCAAAAAAGCGCAGCCGAAGCGTACTTCGGCTGCGCTATGCTCAAATACGGGAGTCCTTTGCCGTCTTACTTCCCGACGGCACGGTACAGGAACAGCACCACGTCGCGGCGGGGGCAGTCCACGCCGGGCTCCACCTTCAGCGTCAGGCCATCCAGCAGCCCTTTGCCTCTGGCATAGCCCTCAGCCACGGCATACCAGCCGTCCTGACCGGGATTCAGCGTCCGGTACAGGAAGGTGATGATGTGCGCCGTGGAGCAGGTCTGCTCCGGGGTGAAGTGCGTCGCGTCCGTGCCTACGGTGATTCCCTTTTCCACGGCCCACAGCACGGGCTTGTAGTAGTAGTCGCTCTCCTTCACGTCTTCAAAGGGATTTTTCGTCGTCGTCGGCTCCGGGCAGCCCACGGCACGCCACAGGAACGTCACGGCCTCGCAGCGCTTGACTGTGTTGTTGGGGCCAAAGAGGCCGCCGCCGATGCCGTTGGTGACCTGCGGCTCGGCATAGTACGCCCAGATGACCGCGTCATAGAAGTAATCGCTTTGTTTCACGTCGGTGAAGGGGTTGGCCAGCCCCAGCGTGAAGTACTTGGTGACGAGGCAGCTGCCGTCCTCCAGGCGGCGCGCCTGCGCAGGATCGCCGTTCAGCTTGCCCTTGAGTTCGATGTCGTTTCCGAAGGAGAAGCCCTCTTTTGCCGTCAGGCTCACATTCAGAATGTAGGTCTTTCCGTCGGCAAACGTGTCGCCGGCGGTCAGCGCGGCGTCATCCTCGTCGCAGAACCAGGAGACAGACTTCAGCGCATAGTTCGCATTGGCGGGAACGGCAGCCGTAAAGGCGGCCTTCTCGCCTGCCTTCGGCGCGGCCAGCGTCACCGCCACGTCGGTGATCGTCTTCGGCTCAGTCTCGGCCAGGGGCGGGAACACATAATAGACAAAGATCCCACCGCTCGCTTTCTCCACGTGGGCGGCTGCCTGGCCGTTCACGAGGGCCTTCGTCGGGTTGGATTCCAGGCCGTCGAAGCTATAGCCGCTGTTCGGCTTTACCGCCACACAAACCATATAAACCTTGCCGGTCTCGAACTTGTCGGCGGCCTTCAGAATCTCGTCGATATCGTCCCAGGTTGTGCTTTTCAGGCGGGCCCAACCCACGCCGTTGGTGACGCCGACGGTCGACGCGGCGGTGTCAATAGTGTATTGCCCACCAAGGCCGGCGACGGCGTTAAAGACGGGATTCTTGCCCGCCTCGGGGGCGGTGACGGTCAGCGACAGGGAGTCGATCAGCTTGTCCCCCGTTGCGGTGAAGTCCGCCTTGAACTTGGCGCTGTCGACGCCGAAGGCTTCCCAGGTGACTTCGGTGTCGTTGATGTACGCCTTCGTCTTCCCTTCAAGGAACTTTTCGGTGGAGGCGACCACCACGGTCAGGGTGTAGGTCTCGCCGCCCTTGAAGATGTCGTAATCGGTCAGCACATTGCCCTTGCTGTCGCGCCAGTCCCAGGCATAGAAATGCATGCCGGTCGTGGTGAGTGCAGGCTTGGCGTCATCGGGGCCCTTGCCGCTCACCGGGGTGGGCGCGGTGACCTTGATCTCCGGGATGTGCGGCTCCACCTCCGCGGTGAAGTCCGCCTTGAACTTGGCGCTGTCGACGCCGAAGGCTTCCCAGGTGACCTCGGTGT
>SVKR01000163.1 GCA_015068365.1 Oscillospiraceae bacterium | reverse complement strand
TTTGGCAGCGAATGATTTGAAAAATCATTCGCCCGATGCTCATTGCAATGAATACATGGCAAAACAGCGTTGCTGTTTTGCTGCACCGCAAAGCGGTGCGGCGGAACGCTTTGCGGCGTTTCGCCATCATGTAATCATTATTAGTGTAATTGTATCGCAAATCCACCCGGCGCACAAGCAAATTTCGCGGAGGGGCGAATGAAAGTCATCCATCTCATCAGCGGCGGCGACACCGGCGGCGCCCGGACCCATGTCCACCTGCTGCTGAAATACTTAAATCAGAACAACGAGGCCACGCTGGTCTGCTTCATGGACGGGCCCTTCGCCCGCGAGGCTGCCGCCATGGGCATCCCCGTCGTCATCATGGAAGGGCGGATGGGCAAAGTGCTGCGGCGGCTGAAGAAAATGATCGCCGAGGGCGGCTATCAGATCGTGCACTGCCACGGCTCGCGGGGCAATCTGGTGGGGGCGCTGCTGAAGCGCTCGCTGGACCTGCCCTTTGTCAGCACCGTCCACAGCGACCCGAAGCTGGACTATATGGGCCGCCCCGCCGCCCGGATGATCTACGGCACGCTGAACCAGCTTGCCCAGCGGCGGATGGACTATCACATCGGCGTGTCCGATTCCATGCGGGAGCTGCTCATCTCCCGCGGCTTTGACCCGAACCGGGTCTTCACCATCTACAACGGCATCGAGTTTCCGCCGGAGGGGGCGGAAATGCCTGCGTTTGACCGGCAGGCCTACCTCCGCGCCCTGGGGCTGGACGCCCCGGCGGGCAGCGTGGTGGTGGGCATCGCGGCGCGGCTGAACCCCGTGAAGGATTACCCCACGCTTCTGCGCGCCTTTGCCGAGGCCTGGGCGCAGCATCCGCAGCTGCGCCTGCTCATCGCCGGCGACGGGCAGGAGCGCCAGGCCCTGGAGGCGCTGGCAGGGGAGCTGGGCATCGCGGAGGTGACCTGCTTTGCCGGCTGGCGGGACGACATCGAGGACTTTTACCGCGCCATCGACATCAACGTGCTGTGCAGCCTGTCCGAGACCTTCCCCTACGCCCTGACCGAGGGGGCGCGGGAGCGGCGCTGCGCCGTCAGCTCGCGCGTGGGGGGCGTGCCGCGGCTGATCTCCCACGGGCAGACGGGATTGCTGTTCGACCCGGGCGACGCGCAGACCCTGGCGGCGCACCTGTCGGCCCTCAGCGAGTCGGCGGAGGAGCGCGCGCGCCTGGGCGAGGCCATCTATCAGAAGACGCGGGCGGAATTTTCCGCCGAGGCCACCTGCCGGAGGCAGGAGGAGATCTACGAGCGGATGCTGGAAACCGACCGGCGCTTCCGGGAATCCGGGCGCTACGGCGTGCTGATCTGCGGCGCCTACGGCATGCGAAACGCCGGGGATGAGGCGATCTTGCGCTCGGTGGTGTCGGAAATGCGCGGCATCGACCCGTGGATGCCCATTTCCGTCATGTCCCGCCGCGCCCAGGAGACCGCGCTGAGCTGCGGCGTGGACGCCATCTACACCTTCAATCTCTTCCGGATGCTGCGCACGATGCGCCGAAGGGAGCTTTACATCAACGGCGGCGGCAGCCTGCTGCAGGACGTCACCAGTTCGCGCAGTTTGTGGTACTATCTTTTCACGCTGGGCGCGGCGAAGCGCCGGGGCTGCCGGGTGATGATGTATGGCTGCGGCATCGGGCCGATCTCCAAAAAGCGCAACCGGCGCCTGGCCGGGCGCACGGTGCAGAACAACGTGGACGCGGTGACGCTGCGGGAGGAGAACTCCCTGCGGGAGCTGGAGAGCCTGGGCGTCACCGCCCCGGAGGTCACCGTGGCCTCCGACCCGGCCCTCTCCCTCGTCCCGGCGGGCGCGGCGGAGACCGCGGCGCGCCTGCGCGCGCTGGGGCTGGACGAGAACGAGCGCTATCTCTGCATCTGCCTGCGCCGCTGGAGCGGCGTGCAGGACAAGCTGGAGCTGTTCGCCGCGGCGGCGGACTATGCCTTTGAGCGCTACGGCTTAAAGCCGCTGCTGCTGTCCGTCAACCCCTTGCAGGACGAAAAGACCACCGAGCGCCTGCGCGCGCTGATCCACGCCCCCTGCGCCGTGGTGGAGGAGACGCTGGACACGGCGGAGATGGTGGGCTTCATCGGGCGCATGACGGCCGTGCTGGCCATGCGCCTGCACGTGCTGATCTTCGCCGCGAGCCAGTCCGTGCCGCTGGCGGCGGTGTCCTATGACCCCAAGGTGGCATCCTTTCTCGATTACCTTTCGCAGACAAACTATGTGGACTATGACGCGCTGACGGACGCATCGCAGTTGTTTGCCCTGGTGGATGCCGCGGCGGGCGCGGACCGGGCGGCGCTGCGCCGCGCCACGGAGCGCATCCGCGAGATCGAAAGCCGGAACCCGGAGACGGCCCGGCGACTGCTGGGGAGGGAGACGACATGACGAAAACGGCTGTGCTGGTGTCCGGCGGCGGGGCCACGCTGCAGGCGCTGCTGGATCTGTGCTATTTTGAGGAGCTGCCGGGGCTGCAGCTGGCGGCGGTCATCTCCTCCGCGCCGGGGGTCTACGCCCTGGAGCGGGCGGAAAATGCCCGCATCCCCGGCTATGTGGTGGAGCGGGCGCTGTTTCCCAACAAGGCCTCCTTCTCCAACGCCCTGCTGGGCATGCTGCGGGACATGGACATCGACCTGGCGGTGTGCGCCGGGTTTACGGAAAAGCTGGGCTACGGCCTGCTCCACGCCTATCGCGGCCGGGTCATCAATGTGCAGCCGGCGCTGTTTCCCGCCTTTTGCACGGAGGAGGGCTTTGACCCCGTCTACGCCGTGGAGGAGACGCTGCGGCGCGGGCTGCGCCTGACCGGCGCCACGGCCTATTTCATGGGCGAGGAGGACACCGGCTTCGGCCCCGTCATCGCCCAGCGGGCGGTGGAGGTGCTGCCCGGGGACACGGCGGCGGCGCTTTCCGACCGCATCATGCGCCAGGCGGAGTGGCCCGCGCTGGCCGAGGCCGTGGGGCTATATTGCGCCGGGCGGCTTCAATTGCAGGGCGAGCGCGTTATCATCGCGCCGGAACCTTGAGAAAATGAGCAAAAACCGAAACATTGAAAATGTTCCGGTTTTTTGCGAGGATTGAACGTGCAGGGGGCCTCCCGGCCCCCCTCACACCCCCCCATGCAAGACGGTTCCTTGGTAAAACAGGGTTTGTCTACAGTCTGAAAAGGGCGCGTTGCAAAATACGATCCATCCTGTCATTCCGAGCCAGTGCGCACACTGGCGTGGGAATCCGTACTTCCTTTCATAGGAAAAACGGATTGCCACGGCCCCTTGCGGGGCCTCGCAATGACACATTGCGTATTTTGCAACGCGCCCTTT
>SVKR01000162.1 GCA_015068365.1 Oscillospiraceae bacterium | reverse complement strand
CTTTACAAAACAGGGTTTGTCTACAGTCTGAAGAAGAGAGCGTGTCGGAACACGCTCTCTTCTTTTATTGTTGCGGCGGAAATTTCATGGTGCTATAATAATATGGTAATCAGCCTGCGACGGCAGGCGGAAAACAAAGGGAAAGGATTGATTTGACGTGAAACGTACATGGAAACGGTTTTTGACACTGTTCATGGTCCTGTGTCTGCTCGTCTCCCTCGCCCCGGCGGCCTTTGCTGCGGAGGACGATGATCCCTACAGCACCGGCGGCCTGGTTTTTCCGGACCTCCTCGTCTATTTCACCTTTTATGATCTTCCGCTGAAGGCGGGCGAGCGCACCACCGCCCACGCCAACGTGGAAGGCGCCGACGGCAACGCCCGCTTTGACTGGACCTGCTCCGACACCAGTGTTGCCAGCATTCAGGGCAACCATGACATCGTGACGGTCACCGCCCGCTCCGCCGGCACCGCCACCGTCACGCTGACCGTCACCAACGGCGACGGGACCGTCGATTCGGACTATTTCTATGTTGAGGTCAAAGGCAGCACCACCCCTGTGTCGGTCACCGGCGGCAGCGACGTCACGGTGCAGGCGGGTGAAAGCAGCCGCATTTCCGCCAGCGTCAGCGGCGGCAGCGGCAGCTACACCTATAATTGGGACGCCTACGGCGACGCAGCGCTGTCCCTCACCGACCGGATGCGCAACAACGCCGAGGTCTATGCCGGCAAGGCCGGTACCGGCTGGGTCACGCTGACCGTGTACGACGCCGAGGACACGAGCAACAACGACTCCGTCACCTGGACCTTCAATGTCACCGACAAGCCCGCCGCCACCCCGCCGGAGGTGGAAATGAACCGCGGCTCTATCGACATGGGCGCCGGCAGCGAGGCGTCGCTGATGCTGGCTGTCACCGGCGGCAGCGGCGATTATGAGTATGTCTGGCGCAGCGACAATTCCGGTCTGGTCGCGGTATCCGGCAGCGGCACCTCGGCCACAATCCGCGCCAGCGGCACTCCGATGCCCGGCAGCAACACCGCCGAGATCAGCGCCTATGTCCGCGACAAGAAGACCGGCCTTGTCAGCAATACGGTCAGCTGCGTCGTGAATGTCAGCGGCGGCAGCACCAACTATGACACCGTTGACTTCGTCAACGCGGGGGCCAACCTCGGGATGAACACCGTCGCCGCGGAGATCGGCGACGCCTACCGCCAGACCTTCGGCACGTCTGTGAGCTATTCCGCCAGCGTGCGCTTCAGCAGCGCCGGCAATGCCGCCGGTTCGCTGCGCATGCAGGATGACGCCGCCGTCCGCGCCGGCACAACCTATACCTATGCCGCGTTCCAGGATATGCACTTCCACGGGGCCGCCAACGGCAGCTTCAGCACCAACTACACCATCGTGGACGGCGGCAACACCATCACCGGCACCGTCACCATCTATGTCTCCGGCGACATCAGTATTACCGACGCGGTCCTCAGCAACACCAGCATCCAGCTTTCCACCTATTCCAGCCAGTATCTCTCGCTCTCCGTTGCGCCTGCCGGCGCGACATACACCGTAAACTGGTTCTCCGACGACAACCGCATCGTCACCGTCAGCGGCAGCGGCAACCGCGTCACCGTAACCTCCGGCGGTCGCAACGGCTCCGCCCGGATCTACGCCACGGTTACAGACAGCAACGGCACCCAGCTGCAATGCGTCTGCACTGTGACGGTCTATGACTACGACCCCACCGTGTACTATGATCCCAGCATCACCATTCCTCTTGGCTCTGACTATTACGGCACCAAGCTGTCGGATAGCCTGGCCTCCCGCTACAGATCCAGCTTCAGCGGTACGCTGAGCGACAGCGCCACGATCGTATTCACTTCCCTGGGCAGCAGTACATACGGTACCATGCGCCTGCGCAACGGCACCGCCGTCTCCACCCGGACGAACTATACCCTCCGGGAGTTCCAGGATATGTATTTTGTGCCCCAGGCCGCCGGCACCTATTCCATCGGCTATCAGTTGACCAACCGCGGCAACATCATCCAGGGCACCATGAAGGTGGTCATCCAAAGCGCCAGCATCTCCGTGGCCATGAGCCCCTCCGTGCTGCAGATGGCGCCTTACTCCACCCAGTATGTCTACCTGACCGTCTCCCCCAGCACAGCCTATTACCGCGTAAGCTGGAGCAGCAGTGACAGCCGCGTGGCCACCGTCAGCGGCAACAACACCAGCGCGCTGGTCTCCTCTGTCGGCAGCGGCACCGCCACGATCACCGCCGATGTCACCGACCGCAACGGCGTGGTCATCACGCGCAACTGCACCGTCGTCGTCTCCTCCTCCGGCTCGGTCTTCAATCCGTCGGTCGCCACCACGCTGGGCATCCCCTATACCGGCACCGGCACCTCCTCGGCCATGCGCAGCCAGTTCCAGACCGTCTATAGCACGACATTGAACGACAACGTCGCCATCATCCGCTTCAGCTCCACCGGCAACAATGATGTGGCGGTGATGCGTCTGGCGGACGGCACTGCCATCCGGCCCAACACCGACTATACCATGGCCCAGTACGTGGCAATGTATACCCAGCCTGTTGCCGCCGGCACCTTCAGCGTGCCCTATACCCTCACCTATGCCGGAAAGAGCCTGACCGGCACCGTCAGCGTTGTGGTCAGCAGCGCCAGCATCAGCACCGACCTGACGCTGAATGCCCGCGCGGCCTACTGGTTCTCCGATGCGCTGAACGGCAGCACCGGCGGCGCCGTCTTCACCGACAGCATCCGCAACACCGTCGGCGCCGGCTGGAGCTATCTGCGCTTCACCGGGTGGACGGACCGCACCGGCACGCTGTACATGGACAAAAACTACACCGGTCTGAGCCAGACCTCCAACATCACCCCGGCGGGACTGGCACAGCTCTACTTCGTCCCCGGCGATCAGACCGGCATCTTCTCCGCCCCCTATGTCGTCTATTCCGGCTCCGGCGCCGTGCTGGCCAGCGGCACCCTCCGCATCAACCCCCAGGGCGTCCACTTTGACGATGTCAGCGACTACGCCTACTACGCCCCGGCGGTGAAGTGGGCGGTGAACCAGGGCGTCACCTCCGGCACCGGCGGCAGCACCTTCTCCCCGGATATGACCGTGACCCGCGGTCAGGCCGTCACCTTCCTGTGGCGCGCGGCGGGTCAGCCCAAGAGCACCGTCTCCGTCAATCCCTTCACCGATGTGGCGACGGGCAGCTATTACTATGACGCGGTGCTGTGGGCCGTGCAGCAGGGCATCACCCTCGGCACCAGCGACACCACCTTCAGCCCCGATCAGCCCCTGCAACGCGACCAGATGCTGACCTTCCTTTGCCGTGCCAACGGCGGCTATGCCGGCGGCGCGGAGTGGTCGCAGCAGGCGGTGAACTGGGCCGCCACCCGCGGTCTGCTCGCCGGCGTGCCCGGCACCTTCGTCGCCGCGGGCGACTGCCCCCGCAGCGAAGTGGTGTACTACCTCTGGAAGAACTACAACGGCTGAGATCGGCAAATCGAAGCCACGCAAAAAGAGGCCCGGCAGGGCCTCTTTTTGTTTCCTGTATTTACATTTGCATTTCCCGGCGGATCTGTGCTATGGTATAAGCGTTCCGGGGCAAAGGCTGCGCGAGAGACATAGACGCAAAGCATCGGGCGGACACAGAAACTGTGTCCGCCCGCTTTTTTATGCGTTTTTCAGGAACTCCCTGGCCTCGGCCACATCGGCGCGGATCTGCGCTCCCAGCGCCTCCGGGCCGTTAAAGCGGCGCTCCGGCCGCTGAAAATGCAGGAACTGCACGCAAAGGCGCTGCCCGTACAGATCGCCGCGGAAGTCCAGGATGTGCGTCTCCACCGTGACATGGTCGCCGTCAAAGGTGGGGCGCAGGCCCACATTCGTGACGCCGCCGGCTTCGCTGCCGTCCGGCAGCGTGATGCGCGTGGCGTACACCCCGTGGGGCGGCACCAGCACCCCCGGCGCAAAGAGCATATTCACCGTGGGATAGTCCATGGTGCGGCCGATGCGGTGGCCGGTGCGCACCGTGTCGGTCAGCAGATGGGGCCGGCCGAGAAAGGCAGCGGCGGTTTCCATCTCTCCGGCGCGCAAAAGTGTGCGGATGTGCGTGGAGCTGACGGTGACGCCGGAGAGCTTTACCGGCGGGATGATGTCGCAGCCGATCCCCCGCTCGGCACACCAGCCGGCGATGCGCTCAGCCGTGCCCTCCCCTTTCCAGCCGCAGCAGAAGTCGTGTCCCACGACAAAGCCCACCGCGCCGTAGGACTCCGTCACATCCGCCATGAAGTCCTGCCAGGGGATGCGCATGGTCTCGGCGGTGAAGTGGATGCAGTAAAGCTGCCGGATGCCGTAATAGCGCCTGGCGATGTAGGCCCGGTCCTCGGCGCTGTTGACAAGCTCCACCGGCGTACCCTTTACAAAGGTGTCCGGGTGGTTGTCAAAGGTCAGAATCGCGCTCTCGGCGTCAAGCGCGGCGGCACGGGCCTTTGCCCGCTCCAGAAGCGCGGCGTGGCCCAGGTGCAGCCCGTCAAAGAAGCCGAGGGCCAGCACGGTTTTGTTCATCTATTTCTCAACCTCGAAAAAGCTTTTGATCGCGCGCATTTCGCCCCCGGCCGTCTCCCCCAGGGCGAGGAAGGCCCCGGCGCCGTCATACAGCAGCCAGCGCCCGGCCGGCAGCGGGCAGGAGTAGCGCCCGCCGGCGCGGATGCGCTTGGCCTGCGCGTCCGTCAGCACGGTGCGTTCCGTGCCGGAGAAAAGCGTCTCCACGGGCAGCAGCAGCGCCTCCGCCCGGCCTTCGCCGGCAGCGGAGAGCACCTCCTCCAGCGTGTGGGCCCGGGCGATGGAAAAGTCGCCGCAGCCGGTGCGGCGCAGCGCGCTCATGCACCCGCCGCAGCCCAGCGCCTGCCCGATGTCGTGGCAGAGGGTGCGGATGTAGGTGCCCTTGCTGCAGCGCACATGCAGCAGTATATCCCCGTCCGGGCTCCGGCCCAGATAATCCAAGGCGTGGATGGTGACGGGGCGCGGGGCGCGCTCCACCTCACGGCCGCGGCGGGCCAGGGTATAGAGCTTCTGCCCCTTGATCTTGATGGCGCTGTACATGGGCGGGACCTGCGAAATGTCGCCCCGAAAGCGCGCAAAAGCGCCCTCCAGCGCCGCGTCCGTCACCGTAACGGGGCGGGTGTCGGACAGGGGTTTTCCGCTGGTGTCCTGGGTGTCGGTGGTGAGGCCGAGGCGCAGCGCGGCTTCATAGGTCTTGCTGTGGGATTCGGCGAACTCCACGGCGCGGGTGGCCCTGCCGAGGAACACCACCAGAAGCCCGGTGGCCATGGGGTCCAGCGTCCCACCGTGGCCGATGCGCTTTTCCCCCAGGGCGCCGCGCAGCTTGGCGCACACGTCCATGCTGGTCCAGCCCGCAGGCTTGTCCAGCAGCAAACTGCCGTTCACGCCTCGGGCCAGGCCTCATTCAGCGCCGCCTGCATCAAAAGCGCGGCGATGTCCGGGTCGGCGTTCAGCGTGCAGCCGGCAGCCATGGGGTGGCCGCCCCCGCCGAAGCGGGCGCAGAGGTCGGCGGCGTTGACGGAGCCGTCCGTGCGGACGGAGACCTTGCACCGGCCCTCCTCCAGCTCGCGGATGGTGAAGTTGACCCGGCTGCCCCGCACCTTTCCGGGCAGGCTGGCCAGGTCTTCGCAGTCGTCCTCCGTGGCGCCGGCCTGGCGCATCATGTCCAGCGTCACCACGGCGATGTTCACCTGGTTGGAGCGGAAGGACTGCAGGTTGGCATAGATGAGCCCCTCCAGCCGGATGCGGCCGGGGCTGTAGGAGCGGAAGAACTGCTTGTTGAGCGCGCCGTTGTTCGCGCCACAGTCGATCATGTGGGCGGCGGCGCGCAGCGTGGCGGCCTTGGTGTTGCCATAGCTGAAGCAGCCGCTGTCGGTGCTGCACGCGATATAAAGCAGCGTCGCCTCCTCCGGCGTCAGATCGCCGCAGAGGGTCTCGATGAGGTCCATCACCAGTTCGCCGCAGCTGGCTCGGTCCCCGTCCAGAAGCGTCTGGGCGGCGTAGCCGGGGTTTTTCGGGTGGTGGTCGATGGCCAGGTCCACGGCGCCGCGAAAGCGCTCCGGCAGCATGGTGCTGTCGGCCACGTCGCAGGCGACGGTGAAGCTGCGCTGCCCCTCCGTCCACAGATAGGGCGCCACGATGGGCTGATAGGTCTCGGTGATGTCGGGGTTGCGGAAAAGCGCCGCCTTCTTCCCCATACGGCGCAGGGCCGAGCACAGCGCCGCGGCGGAGCACAGGGTGTCGCCGTCCGGGCGCAGGTGGGTCAGAATGCAATAGCCGTCGTGCTCGCGCAGGAGCTCAGCACATTCCTTAATCGTCAGCATTGGCGTCGTCCTCCTCCTTGGGGATGTCCAGCTTTTCAATCAGCTCATTGATGTGGGCGCCGTGGGCGATGGATTTGTCCAGCTCGAACACAAGCTCCGGGGTATAGCGCAGATTCAGCGCCGCGCCCAGCTCGCGCCGCAGCCACGGTCCGGCGGATTTGAGGCCCTTTTTGAAGTCCTTTTCGTTCAGCTCCCCCAGCACGCTGACGTAGACCTTGCAGTAGCGCAGGTCGCCCGTCACATCGCAGCGGGTGATGCTGATGAGGTCCCCCTGCTGCACCCGGGGGTCCTTCACCCGGGGGAGCAGCTGGCTCAGTACAAAGCGGACGTCATCATTCGTCCGCTCCAGGCGGTTATTCATAAACAAGTCCTTTCGTGATCTATGCCCGCCGGGATTGGCGGCGGGCATAGCTGCGTTTTCTTATTGCTTGATCTGCTCCATGACGAAGCATTCGATGATGTCGCCGACCTTGATGTCGTTGAACTTTTCGATCTGCATGCCGCACTCGTAGCCTTCGTTGACTTCCTTCACGTCGTCCTTGAAGCGGCGCAGGGAGGCCAGCTCGCCCTCGTGGATGACGCTGTTGTCGCGCAGCACGCGCACGCTGCAGCCGCGCTGGATCTTGCCGTCCTGGACATAGCAGCCGCAGACCGTGCCGATCTTGCTGACCTTGTAGGTCTCGCGCACCTCAGCATGGCCGATGACGGATTCGCGGAACTTGGGCGAGAGCATGCCCTTCATGGCGGACTCGATCTCCTCGATGCAGTCATAGATGACGCGGTACATGCGGATGTCCACACCGGCGCGGGCGGCGTTGTCCCGTGCGGCGTTGTCCGGCCGGACGTTGAAGCCCACGATGACGGCGCCGGATGTGGCGGCCAGCATCACGTCGCTTTCGCTGATGGCGCCGACGGCACTGTGGATGACCTTCACGCGCACTTCCTCGTTGCTCAGCTTCTCCAGAGAGGTCTAGACCGCCTCGGCGCTGCCCTGCACGTCGGCCTTGACGATGATGTTGAAGTTCTTCAGATCACCCTGCTTGATCTGGGCGAAGAGGTCGTCCAGCGTGACCTTCTTGCTGGTGCCCAGGGTCTGGTTCTTCAGCTGGTCCTTACGCTGGGCCACCAGCTCGCGGGCCATGCGCTCATCGCTGACGGCGTTGAACACGTCGCCGGCGCCGGGCACCTCGCTCATGCCGGTGATCTCCACGGGGATGCTGGGGCCGGCCTCATTGACGCGGCGGCCCTTGTCGTTGGTCATGGTGCGCACGCGGCCCACCGCCGTGCCGGCGATGATGATGTCGCCGGTGTGCAGGGTGCCGTTCTGCACCAGGACGGTCATGATCGGGCCGCGGCCCTTGTCCAGGCGGGCCTCGATGACGGTGCCGCGTGCGGCGCGGTCGGGGTTGGCCTTCAGCTCCTGCACCTCGGCCAGGACGACCAGGTTCTCCAGCAGGTTGTCGATGCCCATGCCGGTCTTGGCGGAGATGGGGCAGACAATGGTGTCGCCGCCCCACTCCTCGGGCACGATGTCGTACTCGGTGAGCTGCTGCTTGATGCGGTCCGGGTTGGCGCCGGGCACGTCCATTTTATTGATGGCCACCACCACGGGGATGCCCGCGGCCTTGGCGTGGTTGATGCTCTCAACGGTCTGGGGCATGATGCCGTCGTCCGCCGCCACCACCAGGATGGCGATGTCCGTGACCATGGCGCCGCGGGCGCGCATGGAAGTGAAGGCCTCATGGCCCGGGGTGTCCAGGAAGGTGACGGGGCTGCCGTTCACCTCCACGGTGTAAGCGCCGATGTGCTGGGTGATGCCGCCGGCCTCGCCGGAGGCGACGTTGGCGTGGCGGATATAGTCCAGAAGGCTGGTCTTGCCGTGGTCGACGTGGCCCATGACCACCACCACGGGAGCGCGGGGGCGCAGCTCCTCGGCAGTGTCGACGTGGTCGTCAATGAGCCGCTCCTCCACCGTGACGACAACTTCCTTCTCCACCAGGCAGTTCATGTCCATGGCCACCAGGGCGGCGGTGTCGTAGTCGATGATGTCGGACACGGAGGCGAACACGCCCATCTTGATGAGACGCTTGATGACATCCGACGCGGTCTTTTTCATGCGGCTGGCCAGCTCGCCCACACTGATCTCGTCCGGGATGGAGACGCGCAGCTGCTGCTTTTTGGCGATTTCCAGCTGCAGCTTCTGCATCTTGTCCCGCTCCTCCTGCCGGCGCTTGGCGGAGGTCTGCATATTCTGCTTCTGGCGGTTCTTGCCGGAGATCTTCTCCTTGCCGCCCCGCTGCTTGTCGCCGTGGGCGCCCGCCAGCTTGTCGAACTTCTCGTCGTACTTGCTCAGGTTGGTGTTGGTGGAGCTGGAGCCGCGGGTGTCGATGACGCGCTTTTCCGCCACGGGCCGGGGCACGTGGGGCTTTTGCTCCTGCTTCTTCGGCTGGGCCTGGGGCTGGGCCGGCGCGGCGGCAGCCTGGGCCGTCTGGGCCGGGGCGTCCTTGGCGGAGGCGTCCGCCGCAGCGGCGGGAGCGGGCTCGGCCTTCGGCGCGGCAGGCTCGGCAAAAACCTCCGCAATGCTGGCGATCTGATTGTGCTGGGTCATGTAATCAAAAATGACATCCAGCTCCGGCGACTCCAGCACCTGCATGTGGTTTTTCGGCGCAGTGAAGTAAGTGGTCAGAATCTCGGAGATGACCTTGCTGGTGGTGTCAAAGTCCTTGGCCACCTCATGGATCCGATATTTCTCAAAGCTGCTCATTCGCTCTTCCTCCTCTTTCCCGTTTTCGCGGCGCGCTGCGCGATGCGCGCGCGCTTGACCTCCAGGGCCGCGGCCACCGGGCCGTAGGTCTCCGGATCCTCGGATGCCAAGGCATCCGCCAGGGCCTTCGCCAGGCCCAGATCCGGCAGCACCGCCACGGCGCAGCGGGCCCTTCCCAGCGCAGCGCCCATGGCGTCCCCGTCCCAGGGCGCGGTCACCACCGGGGCGTGAAAGCCGTAGACATAGCCGTCCACCCGCTTTCTGACCCCCTCCGACGCGTCGGAGGCCAGAAGAATCATCCGGGCCTTGCCGGATTTGATGCAGGCCTTGGCGTTTTCCTCGCCCAGGACGATGTTGCCGGACATGCGGGCAATGCCCAGATATCCCAGAGCCTTATGCATCGCCGGCCTCCATCTGCGCCGTGAGCTGGGCGTAAACCTCCTCGGGGATGGCGGTTTGCAGCGCCCGCTCCAGCGCCTTTTGCTTGATCGCTTTCTTCAGGCATACCGGGTTTGGGCACACATAGGCCCCCCGGCCGTTGGCCTTGCCGCGAAAGTCCAGGCTGATCTCCCCCTCCGGGGAACGCACGACGCGGATCAGCTCCTTCTTCGGCTTGGCCTCCCGGCAGCCGAGACACTGCCGCATCGGTATTTTCTTCTGCATCTCCGCTGCCTCCTTTTCAGATTGGCTTTTATGCTTCGGATTCGGGTTTGATGTCGATCTTATATCCGGTCAGCTTCGCGGCCAGGCGGGCATTCTGCCCCTCCTTGCCGATGGCCAGGGACAGCTGGCTGTCCGGAACGATGACGCGGCAGCTTTTGCCGTCCTCCAGCGCCGTCACGCTGACGACCTCCGCCGGGGCAAGGGCCGCGGCCACGTAGTTTTCAATGTCCTCGCTGTACTTGACGATGTCGATCTTCTCGCCGCCCAGCGCCTCGACGATGGAGGCCACGCGGCCGCCCTTGGGACCGACGCAGGCGCCGATGGGGTCGACCTCCGGCTCGTTGGACCACACGGCCATCTTGGTGCGGCTGCCGGCCTCGCGGGAGATGGACTTGATCTCCACCGTGCCGTCAAAGATCTCCGGCACCTCCAGCTCGAACAGGCGCTTGACCAGGCCAGGGTGGGTGCGGGAGATGAGCACCTGCGGCCCGCGGGTGGAATTGCGCACCTCCACCACGTAGACCTTGATGCGGTCGCCCTCGGTCAGATTCTCGCCGCGGATCTGCTCGTTGGCGGGCAGCAGCGCCTCGGTGAACTCGCTGTTGGAGCTGATGCGGATGGACACGCCGCCGGTGCGCGGGTCGATGCGCTGGACGACGCCGGTGAGGATCTCGTGCTCCTTGCTGGTGAACTCCTCGTACACGATGCCGCGCTCAGCCTCGCGGATGCCCTGGATGATGACCTGCTTGGCGCTTTGCGCGGCGATGCGGCCGAACTTTTTCGTCTCCACCGGGACCTTGATCTGGCCGCCGACCTTGGCCCGCTTGTTGATGCTGCGGGCCGCGTCCACGCTGATCTGGGTGGCGGGGTTTTCCACCTCATCGACCACGTCCATGACGATGTACATGTCGATGCGGCGCTTTTCCTCGCTCATCTCGATGACCACGTTGTCCGCCGCCTCGGGATTGTCCTTGCGGAAGGCGGCCATCATGGCCTGGTGGATCTTGTCGTACATGTACTGGCGGGGGATGCCCTTTTCCTTTTCAATGTCCTCAATGGCGCTGAAAAACTCTGCGTTCATAGCTTCTTGTCTCCTCAAACTGTATCAGAATACGCGCAAATGCACGGAGGCCACCGCCGATTTTTCAAAGCTTCGGGGGCCGGCCGGCGTTTCAATGGTCAGTGTGCCGCTTGCCTCGTCATAGCCGGAAAGCGTGCCGGTAAAGGTCTTGCTGCCGTCAACGGCCTTGTAGAGCTTGACCTCCACCCGTTCGCCCGAAAAGCGCTGAAAGTCCGACGGGCGCTTCAGCTCCCGCTCGGCCCCGGCGGAGCTGACCTCAAAGACATAGCTGCCCTCAATGGGGTCGGCCTCGTCCAGAATGGGGTCAAAGGCGCGGGAGAAGGTCTCGCAGTCGGCGATGCCGATGCCGCCGTCCTTATCGATATACACCCGCAGGTACCACTGTCCGGCCTCCTTGGTGTAGGTCACGTCCCAAAGCTCCACGCCCTGGGCCGCCGCCACCGGCTGAGCCAGGTCCCAAACGGTCTGTACGATGCGATTCATATTTCCACCATTTTCCTTTTCTGAGCAGGCGAGAATGCCCACAAAAAAGAGTGGGTTGCGCCCACTCAGTCAAGTACCTACTATCTAACAGTGGCAGTATATCACGCCATGGCAGGAATTGCAAGCACTTTTTATTATAATGGTACAGGGCGCGGCTGCGCCGCGCCCTGCAGGATTCACTCCACGCCGTAGAGGGCCAGAAACTCCTCCAGCGTGAGGTCATTTTCCATAATGAACTTTGCGGCCTCCTGCCCCACATAGCGGAAGTGCCACGGCTCATAGATGATGCCGGTGATGTCCTGGCGGTCCTTGGGATAGCGCAGGATGAAGCCGTATTCAGCACAGTGGGCGTACATCCACTTGTAGGTGGCGGTGTTCTCCAGCGAGGCGTCCTTGGTGCTGTAAAACTGGTCGGCGATGTCCGCGCACAGGCCGGTCTGGTGCTCGCTGGTGCCGGGAGGCGCCACGATGGTGGCGGCCACGGCGGCGTTGCCGCCGTACTGGGCGATCTTGCGCTCATAGAGGTATTTCTGCGTGTTGTAGTCCCGGTAAGAGGAGTTCACCACCACGCTCAGCCCCTCCGCCCGCGCCGCGGCGATGAAGTCCTTCAGCGCGTCCACGGCCCGCACGTCAAAGTACTGTCCGCCCTCCAGCTCCGCAAGCTCCGGGACGTAGGGCCCGATGTCGTGCGTGGGGTTGGCGAAAATAAACTCCCAGCTCGTCACGTCCACGTCCGGGCGGTAGGGCGTCGGTTCCGGGGTGGGTTCCGGGGTAGGTTCGGGCGTCGGCTCCGCCGTGGGCTCCGGCGTTGGTTCGGGTGTTGCCTCCGGGGTAGGCTCCGGGGTGGGCTCCGGCGTCACGGAAACGGGGGCGGGCGTCTCCACCGGGGCCGGCGCTTTGCCGCCGAAGGCACGAAAGCCCAGCAGCACCAGCAGCCCCAGGGCCGCCACGATCAAAACCGCAAGCAGCGCTTTTTTGTTCATCGCATTGATTCCTCCGAGAATAGAAAAACGGGGAAGGCTCCCGGCCTTCCCCGTTATCTTATACCTTTTGTCAGAACAAAGCAATAAATTCTTCCAGACAGATGCCTCTGTCCATGATGTACCTGGCCGCGTCCTTGCCCACATAGCGGAAGTGCCACGGCTCATACCAGCCGGTGATGTCCTGCTTGTCCTTGGGATAGCGCAGGATGAAGCCGTACTCCGCGCAGTGCTCCCGCAGCCACTTCAGCAGGGGCAGGCCCTCCGCCGACTCGGCCTTCATGGAGCTGTCCTTGCTGTCCATGATGTCTGCCGCCAGGCCCAGCTGATGCTCGCTGGTGCCGGGGTAGGCCACCACCTTGCGGGCCTCCTGTTCCGCCTCAAGCAGCGTCATCGTGGTGCCCCACTGAATCTGGCTGGCCCTGCCGTTGAAGAGGTAGGCCTGCGTGGAGAAGGGCCGGTAGCCCGTGCGGATGCAGACGCTGTAGCCCTCGGCCTCAGCGCCCTTGAGCATTTCCTCCAGCGCATCGGCGGCGCGGGAGTCAAAATACTGGTCGTCCCGCACGGCCGTAACGTCCGGCGCGAAGGTGTTGGGCAGGATATAGGTGTTGTTCACCAGCCGAAGGTTCCAGTCGTTGCGGCTCAGCCCGGGCAGCAGTTCCTGGATCTGAGGCGGCGGTGTGGGCGTGGCCTCCGGCGGAGCTGTGACCACCGGCACGTCGGTGACCGACGGCAGGGGGTCGTCCGTCTCAACAGGGGTCTTGGGGCGCAGCGCCTGCCGGGGTGAGGTGCGCGAGCTGATGAGAACCAGCAGCAGCACCACCAGCAGCAGAAGCGCTATGCCTTTGCTTTTCCTTGCCATAGATGCTCCTTTTCTGTCTGTCCCCGCAGCCGGGCGGGGAATGTGGTAGGACCGGACAGAATCGGTACGAATTTGTTTGCTCTTGTATCCTTTTCAGGAACGGGAGCATATTGTAGCACAGTTTTCCCGTTTCTGCAAGTTTTTCTCCACAACTGTCGCATTTTTGCGGTGGAATCCGAGGATTATCCCCACATTTACCGCGCTTTCGCCGCCACTCGTCAGCGGCAGGCCAGCTTGATGTCGATAAGCGAGTCATACACGCGGCAGGAGATCTGATAGCACAGCGTCCCGCCGCCGCTGCCGAAAATGGCGGTGGCGCCGCTGTCCCCCTCGCGGGCGATGTAGCGCAGCGTCCAGCCGTTGTCGGCGGCCAGCATCTCCGCGATCTGCGTCGCGTCCGCGCCCTCCGCCGGGCTGGGATAGTTCTGCCGGTTGGTGAGACATTCACGGCTGAGGTAGTAATAGTACAGCTCGCCCGTGTCAGCGTCAAAGCAGACGTCCAGCCAGTTCTGCCAGTCGCCCCGGCGCTCCAGCCACATGCGGCAAAGCCGCAGTTCCCGCCCGGCGCTGTCGGTGACGGTGGTGTACTCGCTGCCGGTGGGGCTGAAGTCGGTCAGCCCGGCGTCGTCAATGCTGCGGGCGATGACGGTGCGCATCACGGTCTCGCAGCGCTCCCGCATGGTGCGCGGGACCGGGTCGGGCTTGGTGACGGCATAGCTCCCCTCGCCCCCGGCGGCCCAGTAGTCGGCGAAGAGCAGGCAGCGCTGCTCCAGCGTCAGGCCGTCCGCGCTGATCTCCCCGGCGGGGGCGGAGCGGAACGCTAGGGGCAGCAGCATGGCGGTGATGACCGCCACGGCCACG
>SVKR01000161.1 GCA_015068365.1 Oscillospiraceae bacterium | reverse complement strand
TGATTCAACCCGATGGGGCCTGTCTCGCTGCGGCTCGGTCACGCCTCGGCTCTGATGTGCCCCCGGCACATCATTCACTCCCGAGGCGCCGCTTCGCTACCCCTCGGACTCCCCTGCTGCTCAGTGATCGATACGCTGAAGCATAGTTTTTTGACAGTCTGACAGGACAGCGCTGCTTTTTGCGGCGCTGTCCTGTTAATTTGCTTGCCTATCCCGGGCAAATAGATTAAAATAATCAGGAAAAAGAGGGAGGGGTGAGACCCATGGACGTGAGAAAAAAGGAAAAACGGTACGGCTGGGCGCTTCGCACCCTTTTGCTCAGCATCCTCCTGCTCTGCTGCCTGTCCGGCTGCGGCGCAAAAGAGCGCAGCACCGCTACGACCCTTGAGCAGCTCCGAGAGCCGGGACGGATCATCGGCGTGGGTACCGGCACCGGGGACGACGCGGCGGTCAGGGAGGCGTTCCCGGAGGCGGAGATCCGCTATCTTGACGACAGCTTCATGGGCTATAGCTCCGTGGCAAACGGCAAGCTGGACGCCTTTGTTTACGGCAAAAAACAGATGGAGCTGGCGATCCGGAACGGGACGAAGGGCGTGGTTTTGCTGGACGGCGCCATTGGGGAGAGCAACCGGGTCGCCGTGGGCATCTCGCCGGTCTCGCCCATCCCCGGTCTGGAGGAGAAGCTCAACGAATTTATTGACGCATCCAGGGTGGACGGGACGCTGGACGATATGTATGACCGCTGGGTGGTGCGCGGGGACGAGACCATGCCGGAGATCGACGTGCCTGCGCAGGCGCCGCTGCGCCTGCGGGTCGCCACCACGGGCACAACGCCGCCCTATACCTATTATGTGGGCTCGGAGCTGCGCGGCTATGACATCGAGCTGGCCCGGCGCTTTGCCGCATATCTGGGCGCGGAGCTGGAATTCAAGATCTACGATTACAACGGTTCCATCGCGGCGGCCCAGAGCGGCGACGCGGACTGCATCATGGCGGAGATGTTCGTCACGCCGGAGCGGGCGGAGGCGCTGCCCTTTTCCCAGCCGGTGTTCCTGGTGGAGCGCGGCGTCGCGGTGCGGGACACCGGCGCGGCGGCGGAGACGTCCGAAGCCGGCGAGGTGCGCTGGCAGGATTACAACGGCAAGCGCCTCGGCGTCCTTGTCGGCCCCCTGATGGAGGACACGGCGGCGGAATTTTTCCCCGACAGCGAGATATTTCTTTTCAGCAGCTACCTGGACTGCGCCACCGCGCTGACGGCGGGGCGGATCGACGCTTTCCTGGGCGACGAGCCGGGGATGATCGCCATGCACGCGGAAAACCCGGCGATCGACTATATCCACGAAACGCTGACGGAGAACAACTACGCCTTCGCCTTCCGGAAGGACGACCCGGCGAGCGCTGCGCTGTGCGCGGAGCTGAACGAGTTCCTTGCCGCATGCTGGGCGGACGGGACGATGGATGAGCTGGCGGAGATCTGGCTCGGCAAGGATGAAACGCGGCAAGTCGTGGATATGTCCGGCCTGACCGGAACCAACGGCACCATCCGGGTCGTCACCACCTCCACGGATATGCCATGGTCCTACATCAAGGACGCAAAAAACGTGGGCTACGACATCGACCTGGTGGTGCGCTTCTGCCGCGCCAGAGGCTATCAGCTGGAGCTGGGGGACGTGGACTTCTCCGGCCGTATCCCGGCGGTGCAGTCCGGAAAATATGATTTTTCCACTGACATGAACGTGACGGCGGAGCGGCGGGAGCAGGTGCTCTTCTCCGAGCCCACCAGCCACGGCGGCATCGTGCTGGCGGTGAAGTCGTCCGATCTGGCGAAAACGCAGGCGCCGAGAACGGAAAGCGGCGTCTACACGCGCCTGACAGACCTGGAGCACGCGCGGATCGGCGTCACCACCGGCAGCGTACAGGCGCTCCAGGCGGAGGAACGCTTTCCCGACGCGGAATTTTTCTATTTCAGCAACAACGTGGATATGCTGGGCGCGCTGCGGGCGGACAAGATCGACGCCTTTGCCGACGCGGAGGCCCTTACCCGATATATGATGACGGAAAACCCGGACCTGACATGCCTGGAGGAACGGCTCAGCGAAGGGATGAAGGTGGGGGCGGTGTTCCCCAAGACGGCGGAGGGGCAGGCCCTCTGCGACCAGTTCAGCCAGTTCGTCCGGGAGATCCGGCAAAACGGCGTTTACGACGAGATCCAGGACATTTGGTTCGGCGAGGACGAGGCCAGGCGCGTCGTCCCGGACCTTCACGACCTTCCGGCGACCAACGGCACCCTGCGCATGGCGGCGGACACCGCGCTCGTCCCCTTCGTCTATATCAAGGACGGCAATCCCGTGGGCATCGACGTGGATACGGTGGTGCGCTTCTGCAAGGAATACGGCTACGGTCTGGAGATCGTGCCCATGGATTTCGCCGGGATCATTCCGGCTGTCGTCAGCGGGAAGGTCGATTTTGCCGGCGGCGGCATCGCCTACACGAAAGAGCGGGCGGAAAGCGTGCTCTATTCCGAGCCCACCTATGAAGGCGGGTCCGTTGTGGCGGTGCTGAAGCGCTCTGCCGCGCCGGAGGACGGCGGTCTCTGGGCCTCCGTCAAAGAGAGCTTTGAAAAGACCTTCATCCGGGAGGACCGCTGGAAGCTTTTTGTCTCCGGCGTCGGGACCACCCTGCTCATCACGGCGCTGTCCATCATCTTCGGCACGCTTTTGGGCTTCGGCGTTTTTCTGCTCTGCCGCAGGGGCAACCCCGTAGCCAACGCCGTCACCCGTTTCTGCATCTGGCTTGTGCAGGGAATGCCCATGGTGGTGCTGCTCATGATCCTGTATTATATCATCTTCGGCAAAGCGTCCGTCTCCGGCGCCGCCGTGTCGATTATCGCCTTTACGCTGGTGTTCGGCGCGTCGATGTTCGGGATGCTGCGCAGCGGCGTCGGCGCCGTGGACAGAGGGCAGACCGAGGCCGCCCAGGCGCTGGGTTATTCAGACCGCCGCGCCTTTTTCCGGGTGGTGCTGCCCCAGGCGCTGCCCCACTTCCTGCCCGCCTATATGGGTGAGATCACCGCCACGGTGAAGGCCACCGCCATTGTGGGCTATGTGGCGGTGCAGGATCTCACCAAGATGAGCGACATCGTCCGCAGCCGCACCTACGAGGCATTCTTCCCCCTGATCGCCACCGCTGTCATTTACTTCATTCTCGCAGCCCTGCTCACCGCCGTCGTGCGGCGCATCACGGCGCGCCTCGACTGGCGCCGGCGCGGCGGAAGCGGGCTTTTGAAGGGGGTGGAGACCCATGATTGAACTGATCCACCTGCGAAAAGAGTATGAGACCGTGACGCCCCTGGCGGACGTGAACGCGGTCATTCGGGACGGGGATATCATCTCTGTCATCGGCCCCTCCGGCACGGGAAAGAGCACGCTTCTGCGCTGCATCAACCGCCTGGAATCGCCCACCTCCGGGCGCATCCTGGTGGACGGGGTGGAAAGGATCGTATAATTACACCTATGGCAATTTTCATTCCCCAGTATCCTACCAAGATATGTACAATAAACTATCCCAGTATTTCGGAATCTCTGTGCAAGCGGTTTCATTGTCAAACTCTTTCTGAAAGCCGATGACCTTAAATGGGAACATCGGTGTGATTTTGTAGTCCATCTGATTACCTTCATGAATGGATAATTTGATTGTCAAGGGGAGGAAGGTGTTTATGGCCGCTCCGCTGCGCACCTGTGATCTGATTCACCTAAATAAATAGAGATACACGGATCATACAGGGGTGCCTACTTCGATGAGGTTGCCGTCCAAATCATAGAATCTGACGACCCGTTGTCCCCAGCTGTGCGTCATAAGGTGATTGACATATTCAACGTCAGGATAGAGCCTTTCCAGCTTTTTTACGAAGCTGTCAATCTCCGGCTCATCAAAATACAGCTCAGACTGGTTGCTTTGCGGAATCACGCGCTTCCCCGTAAACCGCTCCCAGTATGCTTCTTCCTGGAGATACAGATTTCCGGACAGCTTCATGTTGCCGTCATTATCCCGGATCAGCTGAAATCCGAACATATCCTGATAAAACTTCAATGCGCGCTTGCAGTCTTTTACGACGACAAGGGTTCCTTTGAATTTCATGGTCTGCTCCTCCCGATCCCGGCTTCGCTGCCGCTGTTTTCCTCCGCTTTTCCGTTGCTGCGTTCCGCACCATAGCGGCAGAAGAGGGACAGCACGATCATCATGACGCCAAGGCCAGCGGAAGCAAACTCCCCGATGGACAGTTCATCGACGCCGGGGTAGATGACTTCCGCAATGGCGACGCCGATGGAGCAGACAAAGAGGATCTTACTGAATACTTTTCCGATTTTCGCCAAGGTCTGAATGGTTTTCAAGGTGTTCATTCCGTTCTCCTCCTAAGATTCTTTCATCCTATCGACCGCTGTTCAGTCAAAAATCTGTCCCGGGAGCTTCCGCTTCTCCTTCGGGGGAAAGCCTTTGTCGAATGCCTCCACGTCCGCGTCGTCCACATAGTAGCCCTGCGGGGTCTGGTACACGCCGGTGATGCCGTCCAGATAGCCGGGGATCAGCTCTTTGCAGAGGAAGAAGGAATCGTCCGCGCCCTCCAGCAGATCGTGGTAGCGGATGCCGAAGGCGTGGGCATAGGTGAAGCCGCTGTGACCGTAAAAGTCGATGTTGCCCTCGAAGAGCACTGCGCCAAAACCCATGGCAGTCGCTTTTTCCAGGCAGTAATCCAGCAGCTTTTTGCCGTAGCCACGGCGCTTCAGCCCCGGCGTGATGCCGATGGGCCCCATGGTCAGTACGGGGATCACCCGGCCGTCGTCGGCGTTGATGATTGTGCGCATGAACATGTTCTGCCCGATCAGCGCGCCGTTTTGTTCCATCACAAAGTCCAGTTCCTTCACAAAAGCCGGGTCGTCCCGCAGCATGTGGATCACATAATGCTCGCTGCATCCCGGGCGGTACACGTTCCAGAACGATTCGCGCACAAGGTTTTCGACTTGCCTGTAGTCCGCTTTCGTTTCCAAACGAATGGTAAAATCATTTATATTCATGGTTTCCTCTCACTTTCATGACTCCGAATGTTTTGATGATCAGCAGCGCAAAAAAGAAGATCCCGGCGTAGGGCTGCCTTGCCGCGATAAAAACGGCGACACCCAGAACGGACAGCGCCATGCCCGTAACGAGCCGGTGTTTGTTCCAGACCGGCCTGTCGAACCGGAGGAGGATCAAGCCGCAAAGGCCGTTTAAGGCCGTAAGCCCGATCAGGATCAGAAACGTGATCTTCACCCAGGCGTGGACGCCGGTCAGGCCGAACAGGGTTACCGCTGCCGGCGCAGCATTGCCGTTTCCAAACACCGGCAGGAACAGCGCGATCGCCGTCAGCAGGTCCAGGGCGTTGCTGAGGAAGGAGACCGTCCTGCCGGCAAGCGCCTGCTTTTCCTCCTGCGCGGCAGAGAGGATTTCCTCCGGGCAGATCAGCTCGTCGACCGTCACGGAGAAAAAGCGGGAGATCTCCTTCAGCGAGTCAATGCTGGGATATCCCCTGCCGGACTCCCATTTGGAGACGGCCGTTCTGGAGACGAACAGCTTCTCCGCAAGCTCTTCCTGCGTAAGCCCCTTGTTTTTCCGCAATTCCTGCAGCTTTTCATTGAATTCCATCTGCAACCTCCCTGCGGCGGTCCGCCGCATCGACAGCGTATCGGTAGAGCCAAAGAAGCCCCATGCTCAGGAAGATCGCGCCGATGATGTCCGTCGCCCAGTGAACGCCCGAAAACGCCCTCCCGATCACCATAAACGCCGAAAACGCGATGACAAATACGCATGTCACAGTCCGAAGCCGCGGCTTTGCAGCCCTCCGGTCGATCTGGAGCTTCAGTGTCGGCATCACACTCAATACCAGCAGCGTCGTGGAGGAGGGATAAGACGCCTCCAACGCGCCGCCGATCAAAACCGGCCTGTAATTGATCGGGATCATCTCGAAGACCAGGTAGGCGAGGATCACCAGGAAGTAATAGAGTCCCAGAAGGAGGATGTCCGGATCGACCCGGCGCAAGTGCCTCCTCCGGATGAGCTGAACGGCGCCGACCATCCCAAAGCCCAGGCAGACGGCGATGGGGACGAATCCCAGCCAATCCGTGATCGTGTATATGGTCCTATGTACGCCTGTCAGTCTTTGAAACCAAAGGTTGAACGCCGCAAAGCCGACCTTTGTGCCGAGCGGGCCTGCAGCCTGCACGTCAACGCACCGGATCAGCGCCGTCCACAGCAGGAATGCCATCAGGAAACCGGCTCCCGCGCGCAAGTGCGTCATTTCATTTCGCTTCATTGTCATTCCGCCCTTTCTGTCTGCACCTTTGACGGGATCCATGATAATGAGGCGCTATGAAATGCGCAAGAAACGGGCGTTCACATCCGCGATACGAAGCGTGTCATGCCGGATTTCCCATCGTCAAGCCCTCTCATTTTCCGGCCAGGAGTTTCAAAAACTTCGCATCGTTCATGATCTCGTTCGTCAAATACTTTCCATCGCAAAACAGCGCGTAGGTCGTAATGGGGGTAGGCGCGCTGCGTGCCGCTTCCCGGCGTTCCAGATGCACGGATTTGAAGGGAACGCCCTGCTCTTTTGCAGTCGCCTCCACGACAGGAACGTATTTCGCGGTGAACGGGCACTGGTTCGTATAGAAAAGCACATAGCCGCTGTCCTCAACACGGGGATGCCTGGCGCAGTCCTTGAAGCAGTGCTTCGCAGCATCCGCCGCAAAAGGAAGATACCAGAGCTGGATGCCGTTCTCCGCCTCGTCGCAGACCGCAAAGCCTTTGTAGTTCAGGTAGTTCGGGTCAGCCAGAAAGGGCTTCTTCTTTTGAGACGAAAAGATGCAAAGCCCGGTTTTCCCCTTTTCTTTGCTGTCTTCGATGCACGCGCCCAGCAGATCATTGGAATAACCGTGCCCTTTGAAGGCGCCGGAAACCCACAGGCAGTCGATGTACATATAGCCGTCGGCCTCGATCGGATTCCAGGCATGTTCCGCCGGGATGTACTCGATAAAGCACTTACCGCGCTCCACGCTTTTGAGGAACACAAGGCCGTCGTCAAAGCGCTCCGCCAGCCACGCCTTTTTCGACGCGACCTGGATATCCCGATTGTTGGATATGGCACAGCAGATATGCTCGCTGTCCAGGTTTTCTTTTGTCACTCTGATGTATTCCATGCTTTGCTATCTCCTTTTCTTCCCAATCATTGATGGATTCCCACTCCGTCTTCCGCATCAAAACGCTGGACCTCAATTCGTGCCTGCGGAGAAGGCAATTCTGTTTCGCTGTGATATGTGAGATTTTTCTTATTCAATCAGAACCCTTCCAATCCAGCAGAGGTATCCCGTATTCCTCAAGGAAACCAATTCATGTTTTATCCGCACCGTATGTTTGGATGAAATGGCGGCTGAACGCTTCGACCTGCCGGATCGCTTCCTCTGTCTTCTCCGGTTTCCGGTCGCACAGGTGAATGAGCGCGGAGATCGGCGCGGTGTAGGCGAAGGCCAGCATGGCCGGATCATCCCGGCGCAGCAGCCCCCGCTCCATCATGCCCGAAAAGATCTGCGTGAACATTTGGGTAAGACCGGTCAGAAAGAACCTGGTCGCCAGGTCCCGCGCCCGTCCATCCCGAAACTGCTCGATGGACAGCAGCTTGCGGGACTTTATGACGCTTTCGTCATGGACCGTAAAATCCACCAGGCGCATCGTCATGGTCACCAGCGCCTCCAAAGAATCCGGCACGGGCGGCAGATGCTCCGGGGAGCCGAACTGTGCTTCATAGTAGGCGATCAGCTCGTCCAGCAGGGCGTTCCAAAGCTCCTCTTTGCTCTCAAAATGGCGATACATCGAGGACTTGCCCATCCCGAGAGACCCGGCCAACTCCCGTATGTTGGTCCCCGCAAACCCGTATTGGGAAAACATATCCAGCGCCGCCGCCAGGATTTTTTCCCTTGTATCCTTTGCCATAAAACCGCCTCCAAGCCAAAATGCGACCGCTCGTTCGCTATGAATTATAGCGAACGAGCGGTCGCATGTCAAGAATGATCCGCTTATATCGTTGTCCCCGGCTTGACGGTGCGGAGGATGCCGCTCCTCGGCAAACTCCGCGTTGGCGTCAAAGATCAGCAGCGTCCCGCCTGGCGCAGCAGCGCCGGAACTGTCTGCGCCACGGCATCCCGGAGCTGATTGAGCGCCCGCTCCAGCGTTGCACGCTGGCAGGCATAAGCGAGGCGCTGGAAGCCCTCTCCGCCGCTGCCGAAGATGTAACCGGAATCCAGCCAGAGCCCGGCTCTTTCAGTGACAAATTGTTCCAACTCCCGGTCAGAAAGGCCAAGGGCTGCGCAGTCTATCCAGGCAAAATAGGTCCCCTCCGGTTCGATGAGCTTCAGTCCCGGCAGTTCCGAACGAAGGAATCCGCGTATCAGCTCCAGATTTCCATTCAAATACTGCCTGCAATCGGCCTGCCACGCTGCCCCGTCCCGGTACGCCGCCTTGCAGGCTGCAATTCCGAGGGCATTGAGCTGTGAATAGCCCGTACGGCTGACCGCCTTTCGGAACTGCGTGCGCAGCGCGGGGCCGGGTATGAAAATGTTGGAGACCTGGAGCCCAGCAAGATTGAACGTCTTACTGGGCGACGTGCAGACGACGGCCCGATCCGTCAGTTCCGGCACCGCTTCCGTGAGCACGTGGTGCACATATCCCGGGAGGGTCAGATCGCAGTGAATCTCGTCAGAGACAACGATAATATTATGGCGCAGGCAGATCTCCCCCATTGTTCGCAGCTCATCGACGGTCCAGACCCGTCCGACCGGATTGTGCGGTGAACACAGAAGGAACAGCTTGACATTTTTCTGCGCCGCTTTGGCCTCAAAATCCTCAAAGTCGATCTCATAGCGGCCATCACGCAGCACCAGCGGGTTTTCCACGACGCGGCGGCCGTTGTCCCGGATCACCTCGAAAAACGGGTAATACACCGGCGGCTGCAGCAGCACACCGTCTCCCGCCTCTGTAAAGGCGCGCACCGCCGCAGCCAGCGCGAAGACGACCCCCGGCGTTTTCACGAGCCAGGCATCCTCTATCGCCCATCCATAGCGCGAGGCAAACCATTCCCGCACCGCCCTGGCATAATCCGGTTTTGTGTCGCTATAGCCGAAAATACCGTGACGGACCGCGCCGTGCAGCTTGTCCAGCACGCACGGCGGCGCGGGGAAATCCATATCCGCCACCCAGAGCGGGAGCACGCCCTCCGGCTTACCCCGCTCCACAGCGAAATCGTATTTCAGGCAGTCCGTGCCCCGGCGCTCCACCGGCCGGTCAAACAGTTCTGAATGCATCATGCTCCTCCCATGCCTGCGACAGATCCGCGATCAGATCGTCAGCGTTTTCCAGGCCTGCCGACAGCCGCAGGAGGCGGTCGGTAATGCCGAGGCGATCCCTCACCGTCTGGGGAACATCCGGGTGGGTCTGCAGCGCGGGGTAGGTCAGCAGGGATTCCGTCCCGCCCAGGGATTCCGCAAAGGTGATGAGCTTCACGCCATGCAGCAGCCGCAGCGCCGTTTCCTTACTGTCCACGGAGAAAGAGATCATCGCCCCCGCCCCGCGGGACTGCGCTGCGTTCAGCGCATACTGCGGATGGCTTTCAAGGCCGACATACCAGACCCGCTTCACGAAGCTCTGCCGCTCCAGCCATGCGGCCAGACGGCGGGCGTTCTGTTCGTGCCGCTCCATGCGGACGGCCAGGGTTTTAAGCCCCCGCAGTGTCAGCCAGCTGTCGAAGGGCGACAGTGCCGCGCCGGTGGTCTTTGCGACTGTGCGCAGCCGCGCCGAGAGCTGCGCATCGCTCGTGCAGAGAAAGCCGCAGACCGTGTCGTTGTGGCCGGAGAGGAACTTCGTCCCGCTGTGGATCACCAGATCGGCGCCCAACAGAAAGGGATTTTGAAAATAAGGCGTCAGGAACGTGTTGTCCACGATGAGCAAGGCGCCCTGTGCATGCGCGAGCGCGGAACAGGCGCGGATGTCGGATACGTGCATCATCGGGTTGGATGGCGTCTCAAGATAGATCGCCCTGGTATTTGGCCGGAGCGCCGCTGCGATCTGCTTCGCAGCGCCGGTATCGACAAAGTCCACGGTCAGTCCGTTTTTCTCGCAGACCGTGTGGATCAGGCGAACCACACCGCCGTAGAGATCGTCGGTGCAGATCACATGATCTCCCGGGCGGAACAGCTCGAAGCAGGCGGAAACAGCCGCCATGCCCGAGGAAAAAGCCAGGGTATCGACTGCCCCCTCCTCCAGCGCGGTCATGGTCTCCTCCAGATAGGCGCGGGTGGGGTTGGATTCTCTCGAATAGTCAAATCCGGAGCCATTGTGGCCCGGCGCCGAATGGCCGAAGGGCGCCGTCTGATAGATCGGATAGCTGACGGCGCGGAACGCATCGCCGTGGCGGTGCGCCTGGCCGTGGATACATCGGGTCTCTCTTGCATGGTTCATCTGTCTTATCCCTCCCGGGTGCTGTGTTGATCCATTCTGCGGATCAGGGCGCGCTTCCGCCGCTTTTCCGGCCGGCAGTCTCGCCCGTGATGTGGAAATGGAGGTGAAACTCGTTCTGGGCCCGATCCTCCTCCGCAGTTTCGTCGTGAACCTCATAGTCCGGCGACAAATGTGCCGCGGCGGCGATCTTCGGGATCGCAGCCAGCAGCCGTTCCCGCGCCGAGCGAAACGCCGGGGACGCCGCGTCAGCGGTGCCGATGTGCTGCTTCGGATAGGCCACAATGTGTACCGGCGCCCACGGGTTCCAGTCCACGAAAGCATAAACATCCTCGTCCTCGTAGGCCTTGGGCGCATAGACGCTCTGCTTTGCGATCTGACATAAAATGCATCGGTACATGCGCGTCACGCTCCTTTCGCTATCGCCGCAGCTGCGCCGTCGATGACGGCGCGCACGTTTTCCACCCCGACCGGGCAGCACTCCATGCACCGGGCGCAGCATACCTTGTGCCCCAGCTTCTTCCCGCCATTCCAGCGCACCACGGAGCAATTGTGATAGTCCACCAGGTCATCCCGCGTCACGCCCGGCCCCCACTCTGGTCCGTAGATGTTATGGAACGGGCAGGCTTCGACGCAGGCCTTGCACGCGCCGCACCGGCTGGTGGTGACCGGCGTACCGACGGTGAACTCATCGGCATAGAATACTGCGCTCAGCGTGAACACGCGGGGGCCGTATTCCTCTGTCACCAGCAGATCGCTGCGGCCGATCCAGCCGACTCCCGCCTTGACGCCGATCTCCTTGGCGGACAGGGGCGTAATGTAAGGCGGCGTCTGGTGATCGACGCCCACCGGAGCGATATGCAGGCGGATTTCGTTGCGCTCTGCGGCGGCCAGAAGGGTCTCCCGGAGCAGCCGCCCACGCGGAAAGGTCGCCTGCTGCAGCTCATACTGCGCCTGCTCGCTGTAATTTTCCATCGTCAGCAGCGTAGCCAGCGGATAATAAAAAAGTACGGCGAAATTATAGCCGGCGTCCCGGTATTCGGAAAAATCCAGCGGGCATACCGCCCACTTTGCGCCGGGCACCATCCGGGCAACGTCATTGAATACGGCCCGGATCTCGTTTTCAGAAGTCATGGTTTCCCCCATCCTTTCTTCTCCGGAAGTTGCCTAAGAGACGATGATACCCATTCTCCGCTTGGCCATTCGTTCGATCCACCCGAACAGCAGGCTGAACGCCGTGCTGAAAATGACATAGATCGCGCCCACCATCACATAGGCCTCCACGAAGGTGTAACCGTCCTCCGCGGCGATCTTTGCCACGGACATGATGTCCTGCACGCCAATGAGAAAGACCACCGAGGTCCCCATGAAAGCGCCCAGCACAAAGTTGAAGTAGTTCGGCAGCGCAACGATGATCGCCTGCGGAATGATGATGCGCAGGTACGCGCTCGCTTTGCTCATGCCGATGGCGTGCGCCGCTTCGAGCTGGCGCATATCTACGGACGCCAGTGCGCCGCGGACGATCTCGCAGATAAAGGCGCTGGAGTGAAGGATCAGCACCAGCATGCACGGCGCCAGGCTCCCGATGGACTTACTGGTGACGGTACGGACGCCGCCGTAAAACAGGACATTGATGAGCTTCGGAAGACCGTAATAGGCCACGAACAGGATCACAAGATTCGGAATGCTGCGGAAAAACGAAAGATAGACGCTGAGGAGCTGGCTGAGCACCGGGATCCTGCGGATGCGGATCAGCGCCAGAAAAAAGCCGATCACCGCCCCGGCCAGCACCGGGACAAAGGTGAGGTACAGGGTAATGGGGAGCGCCGCCAGCACGCCGGGCAGCGTGTTGCGGACAAACTGGATATTGAATGTCATTTTGCCCTCCCTCCTCAATCTCCGGCGCTTGCGACAGTGCGCATTCCGTGTCCCAGCCGCCGTTCCAGAAGCTTGAAGAGTCGGATGACCACGAAGCTGAACGCCCAGTAGATCACGGCGACAGCAATGTAACTCTCCAGGCTGCGTGTGCTCTGAATGTTCGCGTTGATTGTTCTTGCCCGGTACATCACGTCCAGGACGCTGAGCGTGTAGGCAAAGCTCGTCGCCTGGATCAGTGACAGGGACGCGCTTGTGAGGTTGGGCAGGATGACGAATGCGCTTTGCGGGAATATGATGCGGCGAAAACGCTGCCAGCGCGTCATGCCGAGGGCGTGCGCGGCCTCCAGCTGCCCTTTGTCCATGGAGTTGTAAGCGCTGCGGAACATCTCGCTGCTGGTCATCGCCACACGCAGTGCCAGCGCCAGGACGATGAAGGTCATTTTGCTCCAGCTGCGCAGGCTGACGCCGAAGAGGTCCTCCATGAGCTTCGGCAGCCCGAAATAGACCAGATACAGCAGCACGATCTCCGGCACGCCGCGCAAAACAACCGTGACGACGCGGATGACGCCGCGGAACAGCTTCGGCCCATTCACCCTGCCGAAGGCGATGAGCAGGCCAAAGAGCCAGCCGAACAGCGCCGACAGCAGCGCCATCTCCAGCGTTGCAGGAAACGCCCGGAGCAGTTTCGGAAAGATCTCCAGGATGAATCCCAGATCAAATTGTTCTTTTACCATGGCAAATCCACCTGTATCTGCTTCGGGAAAGCCGGGCGTGCACAGCTTTCCCGAAGCGTTTTTCCCGTTTACTGCTTCTGCAGCTTGAACAGGTCGTAGCCGAACACACGCTCGGAGATCTCGGTCAGCTTTCCGCTTTCGTAGAGCTGCACGACGGCATCGGAGACGGCCTGATAGAGTTCGGTCTCAGCCTTGTTGATGATGCAGTAGGTGTGGATGACGTCCACCGGTTCGGAGACTGCGATGCCGGCGCGCTCTTCCTCGCTCACCAGATTGTAGGTCTGGAGGATGCTGATGATCACGTCGTATTCGCCGTTGCGCAGGCCGTCGCGCTGATCGCTGCTGTTGATGCCTGTCTCCAGATCGATCGTGACCTGGGCATCGGGGTGCGCTTCATTCCAGCGGTTTACGACCTGGGGGATGCCGCCGGACGGGCCGGTAGGCGCGATCTTCAGGCCGCGGTCGTACACGTCCTGCAGGCTGCGTACAGGCTCCGGGTCACTCTCCCGATACAGCAGTACGATCTCCACATTGCCCATATTCTGTTCGGGGATGTTATAGGTCTCTGCGCGGGCCTCGCTCCAGAACAGCATGTTGATGCCGATCTGATAGGTGCCCGTCTGGACGCCGACGTTCATGGTCTCCTTGTCAGCCAGTTCATAGGTGAAGGTGTACTCGTCCAGCAGCTCATCCACCGCTTTCATAACCTCCACGTCGTAGCCGGCGGCTTTGCCGTCTTCATCCTCGTAGGTCATCGGGACAAAGCCGGGCGCGGCGCAGACGATGATCTCCCGCGCATCGGCGGCGGGCTCCGGCGCTGCCGCCCCTGCGCCGCCGGATGAGGTGCCGGCAGACGAAGTGCTGCCGCAGACGGCCAGAGAGAAGAGCGCTGCAATCGCAAGCAGCAGCGCCGCCGTTTTTTTGATCGTTTTCAGTCTGATATGTTCCATGATGCACTTCTCCTTTTTCTCCTTGTTAAAATTGAATGATGATTCGTGTCAAATGATGTATTCGTAGTCCTCCGGGCGGATCCGGCGCATAAACTGGCGCGTTCTCTGCTCCTTTGGGTTGGAGATCACCTGCTCCGGCGGGCCCTCTTCCACAATGAGACCGTTTTCCATAAAAATGATCCGGTCTGAGATGCTCTGGGCGAAGGCGATCTCGTGGGTGACGATCAGCATGGTTGCTCCCTGTTCCGCCACTTTTTTGATTGTGGTGAGTACCTCCTTGCTCAGCTCCGGGTCCAGCGCCGAGGTCGGCTCGTCAAGCAGCAGAATGGACGGTTCCATGGCGATGGCACGGGCGATGGCCACCCGCTGCTGCTGCCCGCCGGAGATCTGGCTGGGGTAATGGTCGGCATGGTCCAGCATGCCGACGGTCTCCAGCTTTTCCCGCGCGATGCAGACCGCCTCATGCTTCGGCAGGCGCTTCACCACGGTCAGCCCCTCTGTCACATTCTCCAGAACCGTCTTGTTCCGGAACAGGTTGAAGGTCTGGAACACCATGCCGCTGCGGCGGCAGATGCGCAGGATGTCTTTGGATGCCGGGCTTTTGCAGTCCACCGTCACGTCGTCGATGGTCACGGTACCGCCGTCGGCGCGCTCAAGAAAGTTGATGCAGCGCAGCAGCGTGGTTTTTCCCGTGCCGCTGGGGCCGATAATGGTAACGATCTCGCCGTCGGAGACGTGCATGCTGATGTCCTTCAGGATCTCCAGCTCGCCAAAGGTTTTTTTCAGATGTTCGACATTCAGCATAGTGCTTCTCCTTTCTGATCGGAGGCACCGTTCATCCCGCCGCAGCGCGCTGCCGTACCCATTCGAGGTGGCTCAGCGGGATATCCGATGGAACGGTGCAGTCTGCGCCGAGGATGACGCCCGTGCTCCCGGCGCTGCGGAGCAGGCGATCCGTCTCCGCTTCGATCTCCTCCCGGCTGCCCCGGTACAGCACGCCGGCTTTTGTGTTCTCAAAGCCGCCGATCAGCGCTTTGCCGGGGAAGAGCCTGCGTCCCTCCAGCAGGCTGACGTTCTCCGCCGTGACCGCCCAATTCACCGCCTTTACCGGGTAGTCCCGGAAGGAGGAGAGATCGTTTCTGTAACCGGCATAGCCGCAGATGTGCAGCAGGTTGTAGTCGCTGAGGGCGTTGGCGGCGGACAGCAGCGCCAGCTCTGAGGGAGCGATATAGCGGGCATAATCGGCGGCGGGGATATTGGCTACGCTTCGTACACTAAGGTAGATCCCGTCCACGCCTGCCTCGCCGATCACTCGCCGGATCAGCTCGCCTAGATCCTTTGCGATCTCGCCCAGGGCGTGGGCATAGCCCTCCGGGTTCTTCCGCAGCAGCGTCTCCTGTGTCAGCAGCGGTTTTTTCCAGACGCGGGATTGGAACATGATGTGGGTCGAGGGGGAGAAAATGTTGAAGAATATCGCCGCTTCCCTGCCGTAGACCTCCACAAGTTCCCTGGCCAGTGCGACCTGATCGTCGATCCACTTCGTGGGGTGGGTGGCCTCCACCCGGTCCAGGTCTGCCGGGGCAGTGAGCGCCTCCAGCGTCTCGTTGGGGTAGATAAAAAAGCCGTCCGTCATGATCTTCAGAATGTCCGGTTCAAATTCCCGGATGAAGCGCAGATGTCCGCTTCGGTTTGCTTCGATCGTTTCAGGGCTGTAGTCCAGCAGTCTGTCCGGCTCGGCGAAGTGGAACCAGAAGCCCACGGGGACCCGCTCCGCCGGTTTTTGATCCAGCACACGGAAGACCAAATCTCTCTTGCTCATGTCGTAACCTTCTTTCAGTGAAAGCCTGTCAGCTCTTATAGTTCTTCGGATAAAAAAGCGCCCGGCAGCGCTGCATCGCTCCCGGGCTGAGGCATGGTCAAAGGTTCTGCTCGCATCAATGGATACAGTACCAGGGTGCAGGAATACACCCGGCCACTCGTTCAGCCCGGGAGGACAGCATTCGTCCACATCGGAAATTGCTTCTTAGCAGCGTCTGGAATTTGCTCTTCATTTCGAATGTCTCCTTTCCTGCGATGCTTGTCTCGTGATAGCCCGGCGTAATGCAACGGCCGAATGATAGCCGCAGTCGGAACTCTCAAACGTCGGGCTCATTATAACCGGAGTGTTTAAATATGTCCAATATCCTATATGAATACTTGGTAATAGCGTAAATCTATAGCATAATCGGAAACGATAAATGAGCACATCGGAATGATGTGCTCAAGCTGTCGACAAAGTGTCGACAGCTTGAAAAGCAAAAACCGAAACATTGAAAAATGTTCCGGTTTTTGCGAAAATTGAACGTGCAGGGGGACTCCCGTCCCCCCTCACACCCCCCCATGCAAGGCTGTTCCTTGGCAAAACGGGGTTTGTCTACAGTCTGAGCACATCGTTCCGATGTGCTCACCTTCGTGTTCAGCATTATTCTGAATTGAATGAATGTTATTTCCTGATCAGATCGCTGAGATATTTACTGTAAAAGAAGTCGTGCGTCAGCTTGTCATATTCCGCCCAGAGCGGCAGTGTTTCGCATTCCGACGCTCTCGGGCATTTCACGGCGCCATCCGCAAGGCAGGAAACGGGCGCCAGCGGCCCCTCCATCAGTTCAATGATCTCCCCGACCGGGTATTCCTCTGGATGCCGAAGCAGTCGGTAGCCGCCGCCCTTGCCGCTGGCTCCGATCAGCAGGCCGCCGGCGACCATATCCTTCACAATGATCTCCAGATACTTTTTTGAGATCCCCTGGCGCGCGGCAATGTCCTTCAGGGGGATCCAACCGCCGTTTTCATGCTCCGCAAGATCGATCATGACACGAATCGCATAGCGTCCTCTTGTTGAAATCATAAGAAAGCCTCCTGTTCAGCTTCGCTGCCTATTATACAGTAGGTGAATAGGCAAATCAATACGCAAATTCGTATTTTTGATTCATTTGCCTATTGACATAGTAGGCGGATATGATTATAATGCAGAAGAGACTTGAAGAAGGAGCCATTCACAATGATTTATGCCGACAACGCCGCCACGACAAAAATGAGTGATGCGGCGGTTCAAACTTTCACGTCCGTCTGCCGTGAGGCCTGGGGCAACCCCTCCAGCCTGTACGGCCACGGGCAATCTGCGAAGGACGTTCTGGAAAAAGCGCGCGCGGAGGTCGCCGCCGTCATCGGCGCGCAGCCGGAGGAGATCTATTTCACTTCCGGCGGAAGCGAGGCGGACAACCAGGCCATCCGCTCCGCCGCGGCGCTCGGCCGGAAAAAGGGCAAAACGCACATCATCTCCTCCGCCTTTGAGCACCACGCGGTCCTGCATACGCTGAAGGCGCTGGAGGCCGAGGGCTTTGAAGTGACCCTGCTGGATGTCCACAGCGACGGGCTGGTCGTCCCGGCGGAGGTCGAAGCCGCCATCCGGGACGACACCTGCCTTGTGACGATCATGGCCGCCAACAACGAGATCGGCACGATCCAGCCCATCCGGGAGATCGGCGCCGTCTGCCGGGCGCGGGGCGTGCTGTTCCACACGGACGCGGTGCAGGCCGCCGGCCACATCCCGCTGAATGTGGAAGCGGACAACATCGACCTGCTCTCCGCCTCCGCGCACAAGTTCCACGGGCCGAAGGGCGTCGGCTTCCTCTACGCGAAAAAGGGCGTCCGGCTCACGAACCTCATCGAGGGCGGGGCGCAGGAGCGCGGCAAGC
>SVKR01000012.1 GCA_015068365.1 Oscillospiraceae bacterium | reverse complement strand
CAGAGCAGAGCAGAGCAGAGCAGAGCAGAGCAGAGCAGAGCAGAGCAGAGCAGAGCATGGGCTGACTGCGCCCTTTTTGCGTCCTGCGGGGCGTTTGAAACTGAAAATCGCATTCTTGATGGATAACCGTCGGATTTGACGGGGTTACTATACCCTGTCAGGTTCGGCGGTTTTTGTCATATAAAGAAGAAATCACAAGGAGGCAATTTGAGAATGAAACAGAAAACAGGAAAGGCTTTTTGAGGCCATTCGCCATTTCCGGGGGTGAAATATTCATTGCGCATCGCAGATTTGTTCCGCTGACGATTCTCACTTTTGTGATTGTTGAACGGCTGATTGCATATGCACAATGCCTATGGTACAATGGAATAAATCATTAAAGTATGAGGGGCCGCGGCATGGAGAATCTGTTTTTTTCCGATGCGCTGAAACGCAGGCTGGAACAAGTGAAAACCCGCGCCCTCTCCGCGTTGGAGGCGCCGGCGGGCTACGGCAAGACCACGGCGATCCGGAGTATCCTCCGGGACAGCGAAACGCCGGTATACTGGTACACCGCCGTGGAGAGCATGCCGGACAACAGCTTCCGCTGGTTCATCCGTCAGCTCGGAAGCATCGACGAAACGGCGGCGCAGCGGCTGCAGGATCTCGGTTACCTCAACCGCAGCAACGCGGAGCAGGCGGCGCGGATCCTCTCGGAGCTGCGTCCCGCCGCGCCGCTGACGCTGGTGTTCGATAACTTCCAGTTCGCGCTGAATAACTGGCAGCCGCAGGTGCTGGACGCACTGGCAAAATGCGGGGATACCGGTCTGCGCACCATCTTCATCTCCCAGAATTTCGGGCGCCTCCGGGACGTTTTATCGGCGCTGGAGGGCAGCATCTGCTATATACGAAGCCGCGACCTGCTGCTCTCGGAAGATGACATCGGCGCTTACGCCCGCCAGCTCGGCATCCCTGCCGCGGCGGAGGAGATCCGCGCCATCCGCCGCAAAACGGACGGCTGGACGGCGGCGGTGGCGCTGTATCTGGAGAGCCTGCGGGAAAAGCTGCCGCGCACCGGCGCGGACGGGCTGGACGAGCTGCTGGGCGGGTCCTTCTGGCAAAAGCTCACGGCGGAGCAGAAGGAGGCGCTTTTGCGGCTCTGCCTTTTCGACCGGATTTCCGAGGATATGCTGCGCACCCTGCTGCCGGAGGGTCTGCTCCCGCCGGAGGAACAGACACAGCTCTTTCATCGGGCGCCGCTCATGCTCTGCAGAGAGGACAGAAGGGCCTATTATCCCCACGAGCTGCTCTCCGGCTTTCTCCGGCGTCGGCTGGAGGAATGCGGCGCGGACTTTCAGCGCGAGGTGCTGCGCGCCTCGGCAGAGGTTTTCCGGGAGGCAGGCCAGACCCGGGAGGCCGTGAACTGCTATTTCCGGGCGAAGGATTATGAGGCAATCCTCTCCTGCGAGCTGGTATGTCTCATCACGGAAAAGTTCGACGGCACTTCCTACACGGAGCTTGCCCATACGGTGCTTACCCAATGTCCGGAGGAGATCCAGATTCGCCATCCGTATTCGCTTTTGCGATTGTGCTATGCGCTCTATGCCGGCTGCGCCTTTGATGTGTTCCATACGCAGATGCGGCGTGTTTATGCTCTGTTGGAGTCCTTGGGTGACCCGCAGCTTCTGGGCGAGTGGCATTTGCTGAACGCGCTGGATTTCTTCCCTGATCTGGACGCGATGAAAGCGCAGTACGCGGCAGCCGAGGCGCTGATGAACGCCCCGTCGAAGCTGTTTGTGAAGGAGGAGCCCTTCCTCTTCGGCTGCGCCTCCATGTGGTATCTCTTCTATTCCGAGCCGGGGACGATGCTGGAGACCGCCGACAAGCTGGCGGAGGCGATGAAGATCTACAACCGCCTGACGAACGGTCACGGCGCGGGCGCAGCGGAGATCTACCGCGGCGAGGCGTATTCCGTGCAGGGCCGCTTTGAGGAATCAGATATTCAGGCCTATCAGGCGGCCTTCCTCTCTGAGCAGGCGGGGAACGCCACGGCCACCTACGGCGCGGCGCTGCTGCTGGGCATCAACGCCATTTACCGCTCGGACATGGCGGGGCTGCAGAAAGCGGTCGAGTATCTGGAAAACAAGGCGCAGGGCTACGCCTTCCTGCGGGGCACGTCGCTCGGCAACTACATGGTGGAGACCGTGCGCGGCTATCTGCTGGGCCTCATGATGGAGACTGGCCGCAGCGCGCTGTGGACCCAGGGCGAGGCGGATTCCCTCTCCGACCTCACCTTCACCAACTTCATGATCAAGACCTGCCGCATCACCGACCTGCTGCTGAAAAAGGAGTACAAGCGCGCCATTGCCTCCGTGGAATCGGCTTTGCAGATGGACGCTCGTCTGATCTCCACCTCCACGCGAAACTTCATGTGCTGCGGGCTGGCGCTGAGCTACATGGCCATCGGGCGGCTTCTCAAGGCGGCGGAGTATCTGGACATGTCCCTGACGCTGGCGGGGCGGGACAAAAACTACACCTTCCTCGCCTGCTTCCGCAAGTATTTCCAGGTGCTGTTCATCATGCCGCAGATCGCATCGAAGCACGCCCGGACCATCCGCGAGATCAAGGCGCTGGACATCCGTTATACCCGCGCCGACGAGAGCCACATCTTCGCTATGCTGGAGGAGGTGCCGGAGCTCCAGGAGGAGCTGACGGCGCGGGAGCGCGAGGTGGCGGAGCTGGCGGCAAAAGGACTGCGCAATGCGGAGATCGCAAAAGCGCTATTCATCTCGGAAAATACAGTCAAGCACCACCTGAAAATCGCGTTCCAGAAAATGAACATCGACCGCAGAAGCAAGCTGATCAATATGCTGCGCTGAGGCAAGCACCGGAACAGGGGCTGCGGCAAAATGCCAAACACCCGTCATTCCGAGACCAGTCCGCAGACTGGTCGTGGGAATCCGTCCTTTTTCCAAGGGAAAACGGATTGCCGCGCCCCCTGACGGGGGCTCGCAATGACGGTTCAGGGCAATTTGCCGCAGCCCCTTCTTTTTTTCTGCAAATATGACCCTTTCGGGTGATGCGCAGTACAGAAGCGAAGTGTATGCTATGCTTGTAAGCTGCAAATCCGTATGGTTTTTGGGAGGCATACCATGGAAACCATCTTAAAGGCTGTCACGCCCCTGCTGGACTACCGGCTGGCGCTGACGTTCCGTAACGGGAGCTCCGCCGTGGTCAATATGGAGCGGCGGGTGCGGACGCTGCGCTTTGCCCGGCTGGCTTCGCCGCAGGTCTTCAGCTCTGTGAAGGCCGACGGCGATAAGGTCGTATGGCAGGACGGAGGAATGAGCTTCGGCGTTTACTTCCATGAGCTGCTGGACGCCATGCTGATGGAATAAGGAGGAACAGAACATGAAAAAGACAGGAAAAATCCTATCCCTGCTGCTGGCCCTGTGCCTGCTTTTGTCGCTGCTGCCGGTGACGGCGCTGGCGGAATGGAGCGGCGAGGGCAACGGCACAAGCGAAAACCCCTACAAAATCGGCAACGCGGCGGAGCTGAAAGCCTTCCGCGATCTTGTCAACGGTGGCGAGTATGCCGCCTGCGCCGTGTTAACAGCGGACATCGACCTTGAAAACGAGCTCTGGACGCCCATCGGTAACAACACGAGCAAATACACCGGCATTTTCGACGGGAACGGTAAAACGATTAGCGGCCTGTTCATCAATGATCCTGACGGCAGTTTTCAGGGCCTGTTCGGCTATGTGGATGCGGCGGGAAAGGTGCGCGAAGTCGGCGTTGTCAGCGGCAGCGTCACTGGCAAATCTTTTGTCGGTAGCGTGGTGGGCTGGAACTCTGGCACGGTTGAGAACTGCTACAGCAAAATCAATGCCACCGCCAAGAATTATGTGGGCGGAGTGGTGGGACAAAACGCCAATAACGGCACAGTTGAGAACTGCTATAATACCGGCTCCGTCTCCGCCTCCGACTACTCAGATGCCGCTACGCCTAAGGTCGGCGGCGTGGTAGGACGCAACATCCATGCCACGGTGAATCTTTGCTATAACACCGGCAATATTACCAGCACCGGTTTCAATGCCGCTGCAGGCGGCGTGGTTGGTCAAAGCACCAGCTCCGGCAAAGTACAGAACTGCTACAACACCGGCAATGTGAGCGGCACTGGCGCAAATTATTCTATCGGCGGCGTAGTGGGCGAAAGTGCAAGCAGTACCATAAGCGACTGCTATAACGTCGGCTCTGTCTCCGCTTCCAGTTCCTCCTCTTCCACCCTATTGATAGATGCGGTAGGCGGCGTGGCAGGCTATATCGACTATAAAGAGAGCATCATTCAGAACTGCTATAACACCGGTGACGTATCCGGCACCAGCGTCGGAAGTCCCGCAAGAATAGGCGGCGTGGTAGGCCGCTTTTCCAGCGCCACTCTGACAGACTGCTATTATCTGGAAGGAACGGCGTCGACAGGCATCGGCGATAACAACGCTACCGCAACGGAGCTTGGGGCTACACAGCTCACCGACAAGACGAGCTTCGCCGGCTTCGACTTCTCCAACAACTGGTACATGGGCGCAAATGGCCCGGAGCTCTGGGCACTCGCCAAGCACGTGAGCACCTGGTCCGCGCTGAACGCCGCACTGAATGCGGGCGGCGGCATCGTCCTGGACGCCGACGTGACCCCAGAAAAACCGTACTGGGCAAACCCGCTGTCCGTGCCCTCCGGCGTCACCGCGACGCTGGACTTAAACGGCCACAGCGTAGACAGAGGGTACGGGAATCAGACAGAGCCCGGCTTTGACGGCAGCGTTATGATCATCAACGGCACATTGACCCTCATGGACAGCGACCCGGAGATGCGAGGCGCGATCACCGGCGGATTCAACGACCAGTACGGCGGGGGCGTGCAGATCCAGGGCGGCACCTTCAACATGCAGGGCGGCAGCATCACCGGCAACCGCGCGGGCAAGACCGGCTTTTTCGGCACGGAGGGTCTCGGCGGCGGCGTATATCTGCAGTCCGGCGTCTTCAACATGTCCGGCGGCAGCATCAGCGGCAACACGGCGCTGGGTTCCTCCATGGGAACCAGTCTGGGCCGGGGCGGCGGT
>SVKR01000160.1 GCA_015068365.1 Oscillospiraceae bacterium | reverse complement strand
TGGGCGCGGTGTGGGCGACCAGGTATTCCTCCGACATGGTCAGCCTGCCCGTTTCACATAGCGGATGGTGCCGTCCGCCGCCATCAGCGTCAGAACGGTCCGCCCCTGCGCGTCGGTCTCCAGGGTGTAGTCCGCGCCCTCAGCCTCGCCGGAGGCAAGCTCATAAGCGACATAGACGCCGCGGCCCGGCGCGCTTTCATAGGCGTACACGTCGAATTCCGTGGTGAGAACGCCGTTCATCCAGGTCTTGCCGTGCCCGGTTTCATCGATCGTGAAATAAAGCGTCACGTCGGCGTAGGCCGCGCCGAACTCGCTCATGTCCGCGTCCCAGGTGCCGATGAGTTCCCCGATCTGCGAAAGGGACGCCGCGCTGCGCTGGGAATAGTCCAGATTCTCCAGGCAGAACAGGCGGATCACCTTTGTGATGGTCTCCAGATCCGCGTCCGCGTCGATGGCGGCTGCCAGCCAGTAGGCATAGGGCCCCTTCATATAGCCCATCAGGGCTTCCGGGTCGCTGCCGTAGCGGAACTCCAGGTGATAGGTGGTCTCCATGGTGTCCGGCAGGAAGAAGAGGTAGCTGAACTCTCCGGCGGGCTCGGTGCTCCGGTAAAGCTCGCCTTCCGTTGCCATGGAAAACTCCGTGCCCTGGAAGAGAAAGGTCTCGCCCTCGCCCATCAGATGCGTCCCCAGCGGCTCATACTGCCAGGTCTGCTGCGTCCCGTCGGTCATCGTGACGGTCGCGCTCAGATCGGGGCGGAAGGTGAAGCGCTCCGCGCCGTTGATGAACCAGCAGTCAAAGGCATAGCCGCCGCTTTCGGCATAGGCCGCAACCGCGTCCGGGCCGTAGAGCTCGGCGCTGATCGCGCCCTTGAGCCGCTGCGCGTAGGCGTCCGCCTGCTCAGCACCCGTCACGGCGGCGATGGCGTCGTGCCAGATGGCGTCATAGCGCGCATCGAGAATGACGGAGAACAGGTTGGAATAGCTCGTCCCGCTTTCCCCGGCGATGGTGGTGAAGACGTCGACGTCTTCCGCCGCTTCTCCGAGGTTTTCCGTCACGAAAAGACTGATGCAATCGCGCATGGTCGCATCGTCGTAATCCGCGGGGATCGCGGAGGCGAGCCAGTAGGCGTAGTCGCCCTCCGTATAGTTCGCAAGGTTTTCCAGCGAAGCGCCGTAGCGGAATTCCAGATGATAGGTCTCGCCGGGCGTGTCGTCGCTGAAGGCAAAATAGCGGAAGGCATCGGCCTGGGCGTCATCGCTTTCATAGACGTGCATCGCGGCTGGCAGTTCCATTCCGAAGTAGGTAACGGGCAGGTCCTGCACATAGTGATAGCTGTGGCGGAAGCGCTCCGTTCCGCCGGCGTCAACGCCGCTGATCGTGGTCCCGTCAATGGTAAAGCGCGCGATGTCATGCAGGAAGAAGCAGTTGAACACCGCGCTCTCCGGGTCATCGGCAAACGCGGCGATGGCGTCGGCGCCGTACTGGGTGCCCATGAAGCGCAGCGTGAACATCTGGTAATATTGCCCCAGCTCCTCGGCACTGCTGCAATAGGGCAGCAGCACTTCGCTCCAGACCGGGACATATTTCTCCAGGCTCATTTCCGGGAACAGCTCCACATAGCTGCCCTGCAGCTGCGCAAGCAGCTCGCCCGCGTCGGCCGCCGCCAGAAGAGCCTGCAAGTCGCTGAGCGTGACCTCCGCGTCCGGCGCAAAACTGCCGGATGCGTCGATCAGTCCGTTTTCCAGCGCCCAGCGCAGGGCGGGGGCGTACCACGCATCCGCCGCCACGTCAGAGAAGGGGAGCGCAGCAGACGACGCCGGCTTGCCGGCCTGCTTCCACAAAAAGGCGACCATCTGCGCGCGGCTGACGTGCCCGTCCGGGGAGAAGCAGCCGCCGCCCGTGCCGTCGGTCAGACCAGTCTCCGCCGCCCAGCGGACCGCCGCGGCGTACGGCGCGCTCAATGCCACGTCCGTAAAGGGGGCCTCCGTCCCGCTCGGCGCCGGGCTTCCGGCGGCTTCCCAGAGGCAGACGACCGCCTCACTGCGCAGCGCGGGCGCGCTGTCCGCTGCGGACGCCGCCGTCGGCAATGCGCCGGCAAGAATCACCAAGGCCATGAGCAGGGCAAACAGACTTTTTCGCTTCATCATAATTCTCCTTTCACACTAGTTAGCTTTAGCTAACCAACATACAATAAATATGGTTAGACCCGGGGAGGACTCCGAAAGAAGTTACCTAAGACTAACTATAAAGGGATTCTAGCAGAAACGAAATCTGTTGTCAAGACTTGATTTCTTCAAAAACTGCACGATAATGTTCCATGGTTAGCTATGACTAACAAAAGAGCTTAAAGAACGGAAAACTATCTTTGAAATCAGGAGTGAGACATGGGACTTTTCAAGAATTACGTCAGCCAGACGCGAAAGCCGGAGGGCCTGCTCGGAAAGATCATGCTGGACGGGATGAACAGCGGGCACGCGGTCATGGCGGACTGGGGATTGGGGCACCTGCCGCCCCTTGCGCCGAAAAACGCGCTGGACCTGGGCTGCGGCGGCGGCCGGAACGCGGGGGAGCTTCTGAAGAAATACCCCTTGGCGCACGTGACCGCGGTGGACTATTCCGCCCTGTCCGTGGAAAAGGCGAGGGAGTTCAACAGAGAGATGATCGCCGCCGGGCGGTGCAGCGTGCAGCAGGGCGACGTGTCAGATTTGACGCTGGCAGCGGAGGCGTTTGACCTGGCCACCGCGTTTGAAACCATCTATTTCTGGCCCGGACTGGAGCGCTGCTTCGCCCAGGTCGCGCGGGTCCTCCGGCCCGGCGGATACTTTCTGATCTGCAACGAATCGGACGGAACGGACGCCGCCGGTCTGAAATTTGAGAAGATCATCGACGGGATGAAGACCCATACCGTGGACGCGATCGAGACTGCGCTCCGTTCAGCCGGCTTTTCCGCCGTGGAGTGCGAGCACCACCCGTCAAAGCCCTGGATCACCGTGCTGGCGAGAAAATGAATTGCAGAAAAACGCGCGGCGCACGTTCCGTCTCCGGGCGTGCGCCGTGCGTCATGAGAAGCATAAATCCTATTGACATACTATGTTGATATGCTATAATATTACAAACGGTTTTCAGAAAGGGGAACATGTATGCAGGGCATCATCAAGGCGGTTTGCATCAGCGAAGACAAGGGGACGGAGAAGCGCCCGGTGCCCTCGGCGCATCTGTCGGCACACCACGGGCTGGATGGCGATGCACATGCCGGTCCCTGGCACCGGCAGGTCAGCCTGCTGTCCTATGAAAAGGTGGAGGAATTCAACCGGCGCGGCGGCTGCGTCACGGACGGCGCGTTCGGGGAAAATCTGCTGGTTTCCGGCATCGACTTCCGCTCGCTCCCCGTCGGGACGATCCTTGAGACGCCGCACACAAAGCTGCGCCTGACGCAGATCGGAAAGGAATGTCATACCCGCTGCGCCATCCATCGCCGCGTCGGGATGTGCATCATGCCCCGGGAGGGCGTGTTTGCCGAGGTGCTCTCCGGCGGCGACGTCGCCCCGGGCGAGGTGATGACGGTGACGCTGCCGGAGGAACAGGAGCCGACGGCATAAAAATCAACAAACAGCAGGACGCTTCCGGGCACTTTTGCCCGGAAGCGTCCTTTCGTTATTTCTCCGGATGCTTTCGGTAATAGTCCTCCAGCGCGGACTGAATGGCCTCCTCGGCCAGCACGGAGCAGTGCATCTTGTACGCGGGCAGCCCGTCCAGCGCCTCGGCCACGGCCTTGTTGGTGAGCTGCTTCACCTCGGAAAGCGGTTTGCCCTTGATGAGCTCCGTCGCCATGGAGCTGGAGGCGATGGCGCTGCCGCAGCCGAAGGTCTCGAATTTCACGTCCTGCACCACGTCGTCCTCAATCTTGAGATACATCTTCATGATGTCGCCGCACTTGGCGTTGCCCACCTCTCCAACGCCGTCCGCGTCCTCGATGACGCCGACGTTGCGGGGGTTGCGGAAATGGTCCATCACTTTTTCACTGTATAAAGCCATTTGAATTGCCTCCTCAGAGAATAAACTGTTTTTTCCCGGCCATCAGATCGCGCCAGATCGGGGAGAAGCCGCGCAGGTATTCCACGACCTCTTTCACGGAGCGTATGATATAATCCACCTCGTCGCCCGTGATGTCCTCGCCGATGCTTAGGCGCAGGGAGCCGTGGGCGACGTCATGCACCCTGCCGATGGCGAGAAGCACGTGGCTGGGGTCCAGCGAGCCGGAGGTGCAGGCGCTGCCGGAGGAGGCGCAGATGCCCTTGTCGTCCAGCAGCAGGAGCAGGGATTCGCCCTCGATGCCCTCAAAGCAGAAGCTGACATTGCCGGGAAGACGGTTGTCAGGATCGCCGTTCAGGGCACTGTGGGGGATTTGGGAGAGTCCCGCGATCAGCTTGTCCCGCAGGGCTGCGACCTTGGCGGCGTTGGTGTCGAGCTTTGCAGTCGCTTCCTCAAGAGCGGCAGCCATGCCGCAGATGGCGGGAAGATTTTCCGTGCCGGCGCGCTTGCCGCGCTCCTGTGCGCCGCCGTTGATCAGATTGGTCAGGGGGAAGCCCCGGCGGCAGTAGAGGACGCCGATGCCCTTGGGACCGTGGAACTTATGGGCAGACAGGCTCAAAAGGTCGATATTTTCCGCTTTGACATTGATGTGCAGAT
>SVKR01000159.1 GCA_015068365.1 Oscillospiraceae bacterium | reverse complement strand
TGATTCAACCCGATGGGGCCTGTCTCGCTGCGGCTCGGTCACGCCTCGGCTCTGATGTGCCCCCGGCACATCATTCACTCCCGAGGCGCCGCTTCGCTACCCCTCGGACTCCCCTGCTGCTCAGTGATCGATACGCTGAAGTATAGTTTTTTGACAGTCTGACAGACCGCCCGCAGGCGGTCTGTTTTTCTGTTCATTTGAAGTCGCCCCGGATGCTGACCTCACCCCAGCGGAGGGTCTCCTCCCCGTCGGGCGAGGAAACCACCAGAGCGCCGTCGTCGGCGATTTTGAGCGCTTTTGCCGAAAATGTGCGCTCCCCGACGGTGCACTCCAGGGTCTTGCCCAGCACCAGAGAGCGGCGGCGGTATTCCTCCAGGGTCTCCTGCGGCGGTCGCTCCGGACGCAGGATGCGCCGGGCGATCTCAGCGGCCAGGGCCTGCCGCACGTCGCCGCAATCGAGAAAGCCCACGGTGTTTTCAAGCTCCGGCGGCAGCGGCGCGGGGATCAGGTTCACGCCGATGCCCACGATGACGCGCTCCCCCGCCGCCTCGGCCAGAATGCCGCAGACCTTTTTGCCGCGCAGATAGAGGTCGTTGACCCACTTGATGCCGCAGGAGATCCCGGTCACAGCTTCGATGGCCTCCGCCGCGGCGACGGCGGCCAGGCAGGTGACGGCAAGGGCGTCCGCCCGCGCGGGAAAGCCCAGGGACATATAAAGTCCCCCCTCCGGCGAGAAGAAGCTCCGGCCACGGCGGCCCCGCCCGCCGCTCTGCCGGGCGGCGACGACAAGGCACTCTCCCGCCCCGGCTTCCAGCAGGGCGCGGCAGGCGTCATTGGTGGAGGGCAGGGTCTCATACGCCCGCACGGCCACCTCCGGCAGCGCAAGGCGCGCTGCGATGCAGTTTTCATCCAGTTTTTCCATGAAAACAGCATAGCACATTCCGGACGCTTTGAAAACCGCAAAATTAGGATGGAAAAATGATTCATGCTGTGGTATGATAAGGGAGTTATGAATTGAATGGAGTGTTTTGAGTCCATGAAAGAGAACAAAAACCTTTTATATATGCTCTGGAGCGTGGCGATCATCGTCTGCGTGGTCCTGTCGATTTTTGCGCTGGGCTTCTCCGCCTGCGCCAGACAGGACGGCGGTGAAAAGCAGGATGCTCCCGTCAAGGGCGGCTTCACCGTGGAATCCGCCGCGCCGCAGACCGACGCGCCCGAGGCCACCCCTGCTGCGCAGGAGACGGAAGTGCCGCAGACCGAGGCCCCGGCGGCCACGGCCGCGCCGGTGAGCGTCCGCCTGGGCGAGACGCCGGACGCCGGACGGGATTACCTTGACCGCATCATCTTCTGGGCGACAGCACCACCTACGGCATCGGCGTTTACTACAACTACGGCTTTACCGAGCTGTGCCCGCCCAGCCAGGTCTGGACCCCCGCCAGCGGCACGCTGACGCTGTCCTACTACAACATCGCCACCATCGTCTACCCTGAGACGAAGGAGGAGCTGACCATTGAGGAGGCCGTTGCCCGGGCCAAGCCGGAATACATGGTCATCACCCTGGGCGTCAACGGCATCTCCTTTATGGACGAGGAGTGGTTCATCCGGGACTACACCGCCCTGGTGGAGCTGGTGAAAGCCGCGAGTCCCGACACGAAGATCATCCTCAACAGCATCTACCCCGTGGCGGCCAGCTATCAGTATCAGAAGGACATCAACAACGACAAGATCCGCGCCGCCAACGGCTGGATCGAGCGCATCGCCCAGGACACCGGCGTGCGCTTCCTGTACAGCTTTGAATCTCTGGTGGGGCCGGACGGTTACCTGCCGGAGACCAGCCAGAACGGCGACGGCCTGCACCTGACCGGCGAGGCCTTTACCACCGTGATGCAGTATATCCGCACCCACGCCTATGTCTGACAAGGCGCGCGGGTGACAATCGAATCAACTATATAAATGAGGTCTGACAACATGAAAAAACTGCGCTCCACCGTATCCATCCTGCTCGCCGTTTTGATGCTGGCCGCGCTTCTCTGCGCCTGCGGCGGCGGAAAAACCAAGGACGTGCCCGTGGCCGACCTGGCCGCCGCCGTCACCAAAGCCCTGGGCAAGGAGAACATGGCCGACCCCGGCGCCAACTACGTCAAGGGTTACATGCGCCGCAGCCCTGAGGAGATCGGCGATTACGTCATCATGAAAAATGTCATGGGCACAAGCATTGACGAGATCGGCATTTTCAAGTCCGGCACCATGGACGCCGCCGCCATCAAGGAGATGATCGACGGCTACATCAAGATGCTGCAGGACAGCTGGATGAACTATCAGCCGGAGGAGGAGCCCAAGCTGAAGGGTGCGGAAACGCGCACCGTGGGCGACTATACCATGTATGTCATTCTCTCCGACGCCGACAAGGAGACGGCCTTCAAGGCCTTTGAAAGCGCGCTGAAATAATCAAATGGGAACCGCTGCGCTGGGTTCCCATTTGAGAAAGGCTGCGGTCTGCTGCAGCGCACTCGCTGCGCTCGCACGTTTGCAGAGCGAGAAGTGTTTTTTCCGAGGCACATGTCCCCGGAAAAAACGATTGAATCCGATTCGCCGCTGCGGCGGCGAACTCTGCGAGGCATAAGCAGGAAACCTCCGCCTGGTCGGGCGGAGGTTTCCTGCTTGTTATTCCTTGTTGATTTACTTGTGATAGTCGTCCCACAAGGCCTTGAACGCGGGCATGGACTTGCGGATCATCTCCCGGTCCACGCAGTAGGCCATGCGGAAATAGCCCGTCATGCCGAAGTCGTTGCTGGGCACAAGCAGCAGCTCATACTTTTTCGCGTGCTCGCAGAAGGCCTTGGCGTCCGGCTCCAGGGCTTTGGCAAAGAGGTAGAACGCGCCGCGCGGGTCCACGCAGTCATAGCCGATCTCCCGAAGACCGGCGGTGAGGATGTCGCGGTTGAGCTTATACTGGCTGAAGTCGCTGTGGGCGCCCACGGTCTTTTCGATGACGCGCTGGAACAGGCTGGGCGGGTTGATGTAGCCCAGCGCGCGCCCCGCGCCCAGCACGGCCGCGTACACCGCTGTCTTGTCGTGCATTCGGGGGCTGACCGCCAGATAGCCGATGCGCTCGCCGGGGATGGACATGCACTTGCTGAAGGAATAGCAGATGAAGGTGTCATCATAATAGCACATGGCGTTGGGGGCCTTGTCCATGTCGTACACCAGCTCGCGGTAGGGCTCGTCCGTCAGCAGATAGACCGTCTCGCCGATCTTCTCCTCGTGGGCGCGCAGGATCGCCGACAGCTCCTTCAGCGTCTCCTCGCTGTAGACCATGCCGGAGGGGTTGTTGGGC
>SVKR01000158.1 GCA_015068365.1 Oscillospiraceae bacterium | reverse complement strand
TGCGCACCAATCTGGAAAACGACGGGGAGAACATGCAGCGGCTGCGCAGCGAGATGCAGGAGCAGTCCGGCCGGGCCGACGCCATCCGCGCCCAGGTGGAGGAACAGACCAACCGCTGCGAAGAGATCAACGTGCTGCTGGCCAAAAACACGCTGGAGGCACAGGAGGTCCGCACTTCCGCCCAGCGCTTTGCCGCGGAGGCGGACGAGGCGCAGCAGGGCCTGTCCGCGCTTCTGACGAAGGAAAGCGAGCAGAGCGAGGCACTTGCAAGCGCTGCGGCCACCCTGGCATGGCTGCAGGACCGCGCCGCGGAGCTGGCCGGCCGGGCGGACGCCATCGACGCAGATACGGCGGAGGCGGAAGCGAAGTCCGCGGAACTGGCAGCATCGCTGCGGGAGGCGTCCAAGGCCTATGACGCGGCGAAGGAGCGGACGGACAGCCTGAACAACATCATCACCGGCCACAAGCTGCGGATGAGCTCCCGCGAAGCGGAGGTCACGGAGCGGCGGGAGCGGCACAACGCCCTCACCATCGAAAAGCGCTCCGCGGAAAGCCGCGCCCAGATGCTGCGGGAGATGGAGAAAGAATACGAGGGCATGGGCAAGGCGGTCAAATCCGTCATGCTGGCTGCGGAGCGGGGGACCCTGCGAGGCATCCACGGCCCTGTGGCTTCGCTTCTGACCGCGGAGGACCGCTTCACCATCGCCATCGAGACCGCCCTGGGCGGCGCGATGCAGCACATCGTGGTGGACAGCCAGAACAGCGGCAAGGCGGCCATTGAGCTTCTGAAGCGCAGCGACGGCGGCCGCGCCACCTTTCTGCCGCTGGACACCATCCGCCCCAACGCCCTGCAAACCGTCCCGAAAGGGGAGCGGGGCTATCTGGGCGTGGCAAGCGCACTGGTGAAATATGACCGGCGCTATGCCAATATCATTGAAAATCTTCTGGGGCGCACCATCGTGGCGGAGACCCTTTCCGACGCGGTGGAGATGTCCCGCAACCATAAAAACGGCCTGCGCATCGTGACGCTGGACGGCCAGATGATCAATGCCGGCGGCTCCATGACCGGCGGCAGCGCCGCGCGGAACGTGGGCATCCTCTCCCGCGCGAACGAGCTGAAAAAGCTGGACGCGCGGCTGCTGGAGCTCGACGCGCTGCTGCGCGACAGCGCCGAGGCGCTGAGCGAGGCGGAGCGGGTGCTGTCCGGCGCGAAATACGAGGCCGAGGTCGCCGCCCAGGAACTGACCGAGGCGACGGAGGCGCTGCACAAGGCCGAGAACACCGTCAACCAGTACCGTCTGCTGCGCACTGCAGCGGAAGAAAACCTGGACGACCTGGAGCGGGAAAAGGACAACCTTTCCTCCGACCGGGCGGAAAACGAGCGCCGCATCGCCGAAACGCGGAAGGCGCAGAGCGACGCGCAGCAGGCGCTGGAGACCATCCGCGGCGACATCGACCGGATGACCGAGGGCCGCAGCGCCTACGAATCCGAGCGGGAGCGGCTGGTCGAACATTTAAGCGCGCTGCGCAGCGAGCAGGCCTCCCTGGAGGCCGAGCGGGAGACCGCGCTGCGCTCCGTGGAGGCGCTGCATCAACTTCTCGAAGCTCTCAGCGGCGACAGCGCCCAGCGGCAGAGCAGCCTTGACGCGCTGGAAGCCCATGTGAAAGCGCTGGAGCAGCAGCTGGAGGAGACCACGGCGCACATCGCCGCGCTGCGCCGGGAGGCCGACGGCTACCGGGTGAACATCGGCGAGATCAGCGCCCGGAAGATGGAGCTGGAGGGCCGGCGCGGCCGCAGTGACCGCCAGGCCCAGGAGAAAAACCGCGAGATCCTTGAGCTGCAAGGCGTCTGCGCCCGCTGTGAGCAGAAAAAGCTGGGCGCGGAGATGGAAGAAAAGCAGATCATCGACAAGCTGTGGGACAACTATGAGCTCTCCCGCACCGCGGCGCAAGCCCTGCGCCAGCCCATCGAGAACATGTCCGCGGCCAACAAGCGCATCACCGAGCTGCGCCGGGAGATCGGCCGGCTGGGCAGCGTCAACGTGGGCGCCATCGACGAGTACGCCCGGGTGAAGGAGCGCTTTGACTTCCTCACCGCCCAGCGCGACGACGTCGAGAAGGCCAAGCGGGACCTGCTGAAGATCATCTCCGACATCACCGGGGAGATGAAGGATATTTTCCTGCGGGAGTTCGCCGCCATCGACGAGAAGTTCCGCAGCGTGTTTCTTGAGCTGTTCGGCGGCGGCAAGGCCGCACTGGTGCTGGAGGACCCGGAGGACCCTCTGGGCTGCGGCATCGAGATCCGCGTCCAGCCGCCGGGCAAGGCGGTCACCACCATTTCGCTGCTCTCCGGCGGCGAGAAGAGCTTTGTGGCCATCGCACTGTATTTTGCCATCATGAAGGTCCGCCCCACGCCGTTTTGCATCATGGATGAGATCGACGCGGCGCTGGACGAGGCCAACATCGAGCGCTACGCCGACTACATGCGCACCATGGCCGGTTCCACCCAGTTCATCGTCATCACCCACCACCGGGCCACGATGGAGGAAGCGGACGTGCTGTACGGCGTGACCATGCAGGAAAAGGGCGTCACCACGGTGCTGAACGTGGACCTGGACGAGGCCGAGCGCAGCATCGCCGGAGACGCGAAATAAGTACATTCACCTTGCGAGAAGGGAGCGGAAAGCCCATGGGCTTCTTTGAAAAAATCAAGAACGGCCTTGCCCGCACCAAGCAGAGCATGACCGTTTCCATGAACAACCTGTTCTCCTCCTTCACCGGGGAGAACGAGGAGTTCTTTGACGACCTGGAGGAGACGCTGATCCTGGCCGACGCCGGCGTGGACACGGCGGAAAAGGCCGTGGAGCGGCTGCGCGAGGTGGTGCACCGGCGCGGCCTGCGCGGCGGCGAGGAGGTGCAGGGCGCCTTCGTGGAGATCATGGCGGAGATGCTCAGCGGCGAGGATCTGGCGCTGAAGCTGGACACGAAGCCCGCCGTGATCCTGATGGTGGGCGTCAACGGCGTCGGCAAGACCACCACCATCGGCAAGCTGGCGGCGAAATTCACCGCCGGGGGGAAGAAGGTGCTGCTGTGCGCGGCGGACACCTTCCGCGCCGCCGCGGCCGAGCAGCTGACGATATGGGCTGAGCGCGCCGGATGCGACATCGTCCGCCACGAGGAGGGCAGCGACCCGGCCGCCGTGGTGTTCGATTCTATCGCCGCAGCCAAGGCCCGCGGCAAGGACATCATCATCATCGACACCGCCGGGCGGCTGCATAACAAGCAGAATCTGATGAACGAGCTGGCGAAGATCCGCCGCATCATCGGCAGGGAGCTGCCGGAGGCCGATGTGGAGACGCTTCTGGTGCTGGACGCCACCACCGGGCAGAACGGACTGATGCAGGCCAAAAGCTTTCTGGAGACGGCAGACCTCACCGGCGTGGTGCTTACCAAGCTGGACGGCACCGCCAAGGGCGGCATCGTCTTTGCCATCGCCAGCGAGCTGGGCCTGCCGGTGAAATACATCGGCGTGGGCGAGCAGCAGGACGACCTGATGCCCTTTGAGCCCACCGCCTTTGCGGAGGCGCTGCTGAAATGAAGCTGGTTTTGGCATCCAACAATGCCGGAAAGCTGCGGGAGATCCGCGAGATCATGGCCGGCAGCGGCATCGAAGTGCTGTCCCAGCGGGAAGCCGGCTGCGACTTTTCCGCCGAGGAGACCGGCACGACCTTTACGGAGAACGCCCGGATCAAGGCCCTGGCCGCCATGCGCGCCACCGGCCTGCCCGCCGCCGCGGACGACAGCGGCCTGGAGGTCAACGCCATGGACGGCGGCCCCGGCATCTACTCCTCCCGCTTTTGCGGCGAACGCAGCTATGCCGAGGCCTGCCGGGACATCATCGGCAGGGTGGCCGGCCACAGCGACCGGGGCGCGCGCTATTGCTGCGCGGTGGTCTGCTGCTTCCCCGACGGGCGGGAGATCCGCTGCTTTGCCACTACGGAAGGGGAGATCTCCCGCGAACTGCGGGGCAGCGGCGGCTTTGGCTATGACCCCATGTTCCTGCTGCCCGACGGGCGCACCATGGCAGAGCTGACCGAGGACGAAAAAAACGCTGTCTCCCACCGGGGCAGGGCGTTTCGGGAGCTGCTGCGGAAACTGAAGGACGGAGAATATTATGTTAACCAGTAAACAACGGGCCCAACTGCGTGGGATGGCCTCCACCATGGACACCATCGTGATCGTCGGAAAGGGCGGCATCACGGAAAACGTGATCGCGCAGATGCGCGACGCGCTCAAGGCGCGGGAGCTGGTGAAGGGCAAGGTGCTGGAAAGCAGCCTGCTGACGGCCAGGGAGGCCTGCGCGGCCCTGTCCGAGGCCTGCAAGGCCGAGCAGGTGCAGTTCATCGGCAGCAAGTTTGTGCTGTACAAGCGCAATGAGACCGATCCGAAAATCGAACTGGTGAAGGCGAAGAAATGAGAATTGCAATCTTCGGAGGCAGCTTCAATCCGCCTCACAGAGGACATCTGAACAGCGCCCTTTATGCCGCGGCGCAGTTGAAGCCGGACAAGCTTTTGATCATCCCGGACCACCAGCCGCCCCACAAGGCGCTGGAGGCGGGCAGTCCCACACCGGAGGAGCGGCTGGAGATGTGCCGGCTGAACTTTGCCTCGGTTCCCGGGGCGGAGGCCTCGGACATTGAGATCCGGCGGGGCGGGAAAAGCTATACGGTGGACACCGTCAAAGCGCTGCAGCACCAGTACCCGGATGCGGAGCTGGTGATGCTGCTGGGCACGGACATGCTGCTGGACCTCGGCCGCTGGTACAAGGCGGAGTACATCATGGCCCACTGCGTCATCGCGCCGTTCCAGCGCTGTGACGAGGAACTGGTGTACATCGAGGCGAAGGCGGAGGAGCTGCGCCGCCGCTTCGGCGCGCGCATCGAGATCATCCGCTCCACACCCTTTGCCGCCGCCTCCACGGACATCCGCGACCTGCTGCGGCAACGGGAGGGCGTGGACCTTCTGACCGACGAGGTGTATTCCTACATCATCCGCAAGCGCCTTTACGGCGCGCAGGTGAACTTCCCCTGGCTGCGGGAGAAGTCCTACGCCATGCTGAAGCCAAAGCGCATCCCGCATGTGGCGGGCTGCGAGAGCGAGGCCGTCGCTCTGGCCCGGCGTTGGGGCGCGGATGAGTTCATGGCGGCGGAGGCGGCGATCCTGCACGACTGCACCAAGCGCCTGACGCGCCCGGAGCAGCTGGAGCTGTGCCGCAGGTACGGCTATCATCCGGACGAGCTGGAGGCCAGCAGCGAAAAGCTGATGCACGCCAAGACCGGTGCGGAGATCGCCCGGCAGGACTTCGGCTGCGCGCCGGAGGTGGTCAGCGCCATCCGCTGGCACACGACGGGCAGGGCGAATATGACGCTGCTGGAGCAGATCGTCTATATGGCGGATTATATTGAGCCGAACCGGGACTTCGAGGGCGTGGAGCCGCTGCGTGCGCTGGCCTACGAGGACCTGAACCGGGCCATGCTGCTGGGGCTGGACATGAGCCTGGAGGACATCCGCAGCCAGGGCAACCCCATCCATCCCAACACCCTTGCGGCGAAGGAATGGTTTGAAAAGCTGGTACAGGAGCATAATTCGGAAACATGAAACTTTTTGGCGGAACCGGAAAACAACTGCATAGCGGAAACGCGAAAAAGGCCGGCGAATCCGGCGGGAAGAAACTGGACCTCAATGCGTTTTTCCACTCTCCTGTCTGGAAAAAGCTGCGCGTTCCCTTGATCGCGCTGGGCTGCGTGGTGCTGTTTTTCCTGCTGGCGCTTCTGATCTACAACCTTTGGGAGCGGCCGCCGGAGACGGAAGCGGACGGGCCGAGGACCCAGCCCACCGCCGCGCCGGTGGTTTTGACCCCGGCGCCGACAGCCGCCGTCCTGCCGGCGGTCACGCCTTCGCCGACGGAACAGCCGGATGAAACCCCGGAGCCCACGCCGGAGCCGGTGACGAGCGGGCGGCGGGAGAACTGCTATACCTTTGTGATCCTGGCCTATGACCAGATGGAGGCGAACACCGACACGATCCTGGTCGGCCGCATGGACACCGACGCCGGAACGCTGGATCTGGTGAACCTCCCGCGCGATACGCTGGTGAACGTCAGCTGGGGCGTGAAAAAGCTCAGTACCGTGCTGGCCAGCGAACGTGGCGACATGAGCGCGTTTCTGGAGCACCTGGGCGATTTGGTCGGATTTACCGCGGATTGCTACGCCATTGTGAACATCCAGGCGGTGGAAAAACTGGTTGACTGCATTGGCGGGGTGTATTACAATGTTCCCCGTGACATGGACTATGACGACCCGACCCAGGATCTGTATATCCACATTCCCATGGGGGAACAGCATCTGAACGGCGAGCAGGCGGTGCAGGTGCTGCGCTATCGCATGGGCAACAACGGAACGGGTTATCCCAACGGCGATCTGGGCAGAATTGCAACACAGCAGGACTTTCTGAAAAGCATCGCCGGTCAGTTTTTGCAACTGGGGAACATCCCCAATCTCTCCACTGCCATTGACATTTTCCAGAGCAACATCCAGACGGACCTGACCGCCAACAACATCGCCTTTTTTGTCCGGGAGTTCCTGAAGCTGGACAAGGAAAACGTCCGGTTCCACACTCTGCCGGGCCAGGGGGCGACGATCCGGGGCGGGTCTTACTGGGAAGTGAAGATCGACGCGTGGGTCGAGCTGCTCAATACCAATCTGAACCCCTATCGCCAGGAGATCACCGCGGACAACCTCAACATTCTCCGCGCTGCCGGGGAGGAGGGGGCCGTCTCCACCACGGGGGAGACCGTGCCGCTGGAATCCTTCCTGGATTACACGCAATTCAGATGACGAAACAACAATTCGGAATGCCACCAAAGTGGCGGAAGGGCAAAGAATTATGATGACACCGAAAGAGATTGCCGAACAGATCGTCAAGACCCTGGACGGGAAAATGGCCCATGATCTGAAGCTTTTGCGCACCACGGACGTGACCGTGCTGGCGGATTATTTCGTGATCTGCACTGCCACCTCCACCACCCAGATCAAGACCCTGGCCGACGAGGTGGAGGCCGTCATGGAATCGAAGGGCGAGACCAAACTGCACCGCGAGGGCTATCGCAGCGGCGGCTGGGTGCTGATCGACTTCGGCTGCGTGGTCGTCCACATCTTTATGGAGGAAGCGCGGCAGTTCTACAACCTGGAGCGCCTGTGGGCCGATGCCGAGGAGATCGACATCGCCCCGCTGCTGGAGCAAAACTGAGACAGTAAACTAATATAAGAGAGATGGTTTGAACCCATGAAGTACGATTTTACCGTGATCGAGAAAAAATGGCAGGATAACTGGGAGAAAACGAAGCCCTACGCCGCCGTCACCGGCAGCGACAAGCCGAAGTTTTACGGGCTGATCGAGTTCCCGTACCCCTCCGGGGCCGGACTGCACGTGGGCCATCCGCGGCCCTTCACGGCGATGGACGTCATCACCCGGAAAAAGCGCATGGAGGGTTATAACGTATTGTTTCCCATCGGCTATGACGCCTTCGGCCTGCCGACGGAGAACTACGCGATCAAGAACCACATCCATCCCGCCATCGTCACACATGACAACATCGCCAACTTCACCCGGCAGCTGAAAATGCTGGGCTACGGCTTTGACTGGGACCGCTGCATCAACACCTCCGACCCGGAGTATTATAAGTGGACGCAGTGGATCTTCCTGCAGTTTTTCAAGCGGGGCCTGGCCTACAAGGCCACCATGTCCGTCAACTGGTGCACCTCCTGCAAGGTGGTGCTGGCCAACGAGGAAGTGGTGGAGGGGGTGTGCGAGCGCTGCGGCGCCCCCGTCGTGCGCAAGGAGAAGAGCCAGTGGATGCTGGCCATCACCAAGTATGCCGACCGCCTGATCGACGACCTGGACGATCTGGACTACATCGAGCGCGTGAAGATCCAGCAGAAGAACTGGATCGGCCGCTCCACCGGCTGCGAGCTGACCTTCCAAACCAACATGGGCTGCGACGTCACGGTGTACACCACCCGCGCCGACACCCTGTTCGGCACCAGCTATATGGTCATCTCCCCGGAGCATCCGCTGCTGGACGAGTGGAAAGACAAGATCGGCAACTGGGACGAGGTGGCCGCCTATCGCGAGGCCGCCGCCCGGAAATCCGATTTTGAGCGCGGCGAGCTGAACAAGGACAAGACCGGCGTGCGCCTCCAGGGCGTGGAGGTCACCAACCCCGCCACCGGCAAGGTGGTGCCCATGTTCGTCTCCGATTACGTGCTGATGGGCTACGGCACCGGTATCGTCATGGGCGTGCCCGGTCACGACCAGCGCGACTGGGAGTTTGCCACCAAGTTCGGCCTGCCCATCGTGGAGGTGGTCAAGGGCGGTGACATCACCAAGGAGGCCTTCGTCGCCAAGGACGACACGGCCATCATGGTGAACTCCGGTTTCCTGGACGGCATGAGCGTCAAGGAGGCCATCCCCGCCATGAAGAAGTACGCCGTGGAGCAGGGCTGGGGCCGCGAGAAGGTCAACTTCAAGCTCCGCGACTGGGTGTTCTCCCGCCAGCGCTACTGGGGAGAGCCCATCCCCCTGGTGAACTGCCCTAAGTGCGGCTGGGTCCCTATCCCCGAGGATCAGCTGCCGCTGATGCTGCCCCAGGTGGAGAGCTACGAGCCCACCGACGACGGCGAGAGCCCCATCTCCAAGATGACCGATTGGGTCAACACCACCTGCCCCT
>SVKR01000157.1 GCA_015068365.1 Oscillospiraceae bacterium | reverse complement strand
GCCGCCGGTGACGCGCATGGCCTGGTGGACGTAGGCGCGGCCGGACAGGGGATCACGGATGCAGCCGCCGATGCAGGTGGCGGCGCCGCCGAAGGGCTCGATCTCCGTGGGGTGGTTGTGGGTCTCGTTCTTGAACAGCAGCAGCCAGGGCTCGCGCACGCCGTCCACGGTCACGTCGATCTTCACCGTGCAGGCGTTGATTTCCTCGCTCTCGTCCAGTTTGGTGAGCTGGCCGGTGCTTTTCAGATACTTCGCGGCGATGGTGCCGATGTCCATCAGGCAGATGGGCTTGGCCTCGCGCCCCAGGGCCTTGCGGGTGTCCAGATAGTCCTGCCAGGCCTGCTGCAGCACGGGATCTTCGCAGCGCACGTCGTCAATGATGGTGTTGAAGGTGGTATGGCGGCAGTGATCGGACCAGTAGGTGTCGATCATCCGGATCTCCGTGATGGTGGGGTCGCGCTGCTCGGTGCGGAAATAGCTCTGGCAGAAGCTGAGGTCGCCGAAGTCCATGGCAAGCCCCATCTCCGCGATCATCTTCTCCAGCCCGGCGGCGTCGAGGGCGCGGAAGCCGTCCAGCACCGCGACCTCTGCCGGAACGGCGTAGTCCATCACGAGGGTCTCCGGCTTGTCGAGGGCGGCCTCCCGCGCCTCCACCGGGTTGATGACGTATTTCTTGATCTCCGCCAGCTCCGCATCGCTCACGTCGCCATAGAGGGCGTAGACGCGGGCAGAGCGCACCAGAGGCCGCTCTGCCTGAGAGATGATCTGGATGCACTGGGCCGCACTGTCCGCCCGCTGGTCAAACTGCCCGGGCAGATACTCCACAGCGAAGACCCGCGCCCCGCTCAGGTCGGGGTCTTTGTACACCAGGTCCACCTGCGGCTCGGAAAACACGGTCTTGACCGCGTAGGCGAACAGCGGCTCGTCAATGTGCTCCGCGTCGTAGCGGTTGAACAGCCGGACGTTTTCCAGTCCCCGGATGCCGAGCAGGCTGCGGGCGTCCGACAGCAGGGCCTTGGCCTCATTGGCCAGGGCCGGTTTTTTCTCTACAAATACTCTGTAAACCATGTCCGCTCAGCCCTCCGGCGCCCGCAGCGCCCGCGCGCCGATGTCATGGCGGTAATATGCGTTATCGAAGTGCACCTGCGCCACGATGTCATAGGCGGCTTTGATGGCGTCCGGCAGCGTGTCCGCCACGGCGGTGCAGCCCAGCACCCGGCCGCCGTCCGTGCGCAGCGTGCCGTCGGCGTCCAGCTTCGCCCCGGCGACGTACACCTTGTCGTGCACGGCGGCGGGAATGTCGAGCGCAAAGCCCTTTTCATAGGCCACGGGATAGCCCTCGCTTGCCATCACCACGCAGCAGGCGTGGCCGTCGCGGAACTTCACTTCGGTGTCGGCCAGGGTCTCGTCGGTCACCGCGCGCATCACGGTCAGCAGATCGCTCTCCATCAGCGGCAGCACCACCTGGGTCTCCGGGTCGCCGAAGCGGCAGTTGTACTCGATGACCCTGGGGCCGTCCTTGGTTAACATAAGTCCGAAATAGAGGCAGCCCTTAAACGTGCGGCCCTCGGCGTTCATGGCGGCGACGGTGGGCAGGAAAATGCGCTGCATGCACTCGTCGGCGATGCGCTCGGTATAATACGGATTGGGCGCCACGGTGCCCATGCCGCCGGTGTTAAGGCCGGTGTCGCCGTCTCCGGCGCGCTTGTGGTCCATGGAGGAGACCATGGGCTTGAGGCACTTGCCGTCCGTGAAGGCGAGGACGGAGACCTCCGGCCCTTCAAGGAATTCCTCGATGACGATGCGCTCGCCGCTGGCGCCGAACTTTTTGTCCTGCATCATGCTGATGACGGCGTCCTTCGCCTCCTGCAGCGTCTGTGCGATGACCACGCCCTTGCCCAGAGCCAGGCCGTCGGCCTTGATGACCGTGGGGATGGGCGCGCTCTCAAGGTACTTCAGCGCCGCGTCCATGTCGTCAAAGGTCTCGTAGGCCGCGGTGGGAATGCCGTATTTCTTCATGAGGTTCTTGGAGAAGACCTTGCTGCCCTCGATGATGGCGGCATTGGCGCGGGGGCCGAAGCACTTCACGCCGATCGCCTCCAGCGCGTCCACGCAGCCCAGCACCAGCGGATCGTCCGGCGCGACGACGGCATAGTCGATGGCATGCTCCTTTGCAAAGGCAGCGATCCTGTCGATCTCCTTCGCGCCGATGGGGACGCAGGTGGCATCCGCAGCGATGCCGCCGTTGCCCGGCAGGGCATAGAGCTCCGTCACCGCCGGGTTCTCTTTCAGCTTTTTGATAATGGTATGCTCGCGGCCGCCGCCGCCGACAACCATAAGTTTCATAAGCGCAAACCTCTCTTATTAATGATGGAATAGCCGCATGCCCGTAAAGGCCATCACGATGCCGTATTTGTCCGCGGTCTCGATGACGTTGTCGTCGCGGATGGAGCCGCCCGGCTCGGCGATGTAGGCGCAGCCGCTTTTGCGGGCGCGCTCCACATTGTCGCCGAAGGGGAAAAATGCGTCGCTGCCCACGGTGACGCCGGACTGGGTGGCGATCCACGCCCGCTTCTCCTCCGCGGTAAGCACCTCGGGCTTTTCGCGGAACACGCGCTGCCACTCCCCTTCCCGCAGCACGTCCTCGTACTCGTCAGAGGTGTAAACGTCAATGGCGTTGTCCCGGTCGGGGCGGCGGATGCCCTCCACAAAGGGCAGGGACAGCACCTTCGGGTGCTGCCGCAGGAACCAGTTGTCCGCCTTCTGTCCCGCCAGGCGGGTGCAGTGAATGCGGCTTTGCTGCCCGGCGCCCACGCCGATGGCCTGGCCGTTTTTCACATAGCAGACGGAGTTGGACTGGGTATATTTCAGCGTGATCAGCGCAACGAGCATATCCCGTCTGGCTTCCGGCGGCAGGACCTTGTTTTTGGTGACGATGTTGCCGAGCAGGTCCTCGTCGATGCGGAAGAAGTTGTGCCCCTGCTGGAAGCGGACGCCGAACACGTCCTTGTACTCCTGCTGGGCGCAGACATAGTCCGGGTCGATAGCGATGACGTTGTAGCCGCCCTTTTTCTTGGTCTTGAGGATGGCCAGCGCTTCGTCGGTATAGCCGGGGGCAATGACGCCGTCGGAGACCTCCTCCTTCAGGTAGGCCGCGGTGGCGGCATCGCAGGGCTCGGACAGGGCCGCCCAGTCGCCGTAGGAGCAAAGGCGGTCAGAGCCCCGGGCGCGGATGTAGGCGCAGGCGATGGGGCTGAGCTGCGCGTCCTCCGGGACGAAGTAGATCTTCCGCTCCCAGTCGGCAAGCTCCGTCCCCACGGCGGCGCCCGCCGGGGACACGTGCTTGAAGCTGGCGGCGCTGGGCAGACCGGTGGCCGCTTTCAGCTCCCGCACAAGCTGCCAGGAGTTCAGCGCGTCCAGAAAGTTGATATAGCCCGGGCGGCCGTTCAGAACGGTCAGAGGCAGGTCTCCCCCGTCCGGCATGAAGATGCGCGCCGGCTTCTGGTTGGGGTTGCAGCCGTATTTCAGTTCCAGTTCGTTCATGGCGTCAGTCCCCCAGATTCTTGTTGAAAATGCGAACGGTGCCGTTGGTGTTGCAGTAAAGCGACACCTTGTTGTCGGCGTTCAGCGCGTTCCAGACGGCCTCCGGCGCGGGCCAGTCAATCTCGACCGGCTCGCCGGCGAAGGAGGGCAACGGGTTTCCGTCGCCCCGGTAGGTGCTGATGAAATAGCCCTTCCCGGCGCTGACGCCCTCGTACTCGTAAAATTCGCGCAGGCAGCGCCCGTCCACGCGCTTGAGGATGGAGAGGGCAAAGCTGCCGTCATCGCGCAAAAGCGCAGAGATGCGCGGGGTGTAGTTCGGCGCGTCCGGCTCAAATTCCCTTGTCATCAGCGCGGCGCGGAACTCGCCGACATCGCGGATGGTGTCGGTCTGGTCGCCGTTGGTGACGATCAGGCCCTGGGATGCGCGGCGCACGGGGTGATAGATGATCAGGCTGGGGTCGCTGAGCTTTGCCGGATCGTGGGCCTGGGTGCGGATGCCGTCCGGCGTCTCAACAAAGACGCGGTTGCGGCTGTTTTCGCTGCGGCCCATGATGAAATAATAGACGCTGCCCTGCCCCACGGCGATGCCCCGCCCGGGGTAGGGATTCGCTTTCAGCAGTTCGAGAAAGTCCGTCATTTGCCTGTCTCCCTCTTTTTGAGAATATTTGCGCACACCATCTCTGCCGCCTGGGGCAGGATGATCCACTCCGCCCGCTCCATGACGCGCTTTTGCAGCGTCTCCGGCGTGTCGTCCGGGCGGATCTCGACGGCTTTTTGCAGGAGAATGCGCCCGCCGTCGGGCACCTCGTTGACAAAATGCACCGTGGCGCCGGTGACCTTGACGCCGTAGTTCAGCGCGGCTTCATGCACCCGGAGGCCGTAGAAGCCCTGGCCGCAGAAGCTGGGGATCAGCGAGGGGTGGACGTTGATGATGCGCTTGTCCCACTTCGCGGTGAACTCCCCGCTGAGGATGCTCATAAACCCGGCGAGGACGATGAGGTCCACGGCGTTTTCCGTCAGCAGTTCGTGCAGCGCCGATTCAAACTCCGCCTGTCCGCCGCAGCCCTTGCGCGTCAGCACGGCGGAGGGCACGCCGGCGGCCTCCGCCCGCTTCAGGGCGTAGGCGCGGGAGTTGTTGGAGACCACCAGCACGATCTCGCCGCTGTGGAGGGCGCCGCTGCTCTGCGCGTCCAGCAGCGCCTGCAGATTGGTGCCGCCGCCGGAAACCAGCACGGCGATGCGGGCTTTGGTGGGAAGCGTCAGCATATCCGCACCTTCTCCTCCCCCGCGGCGATCTCGCCGATGACGCAGGCGTCCAGGCCAAAGCCCTTCAGCGCATCCAGCGCGGCGTCCGCCGTGGTCCTGGAGGCGATCAGCGCCATGCCGACGCCCATGTTGTAGGTGTTGAACATATCCCGCTCCGGGATCTTGCCCGTCTCCTGCAAAATGCGGAAGATGGCGGGGGTCCGGATCGCGGCCTTTTCGATGACGGCGCACAGTCCGTCCGGCACCGTTCGGGGGACGTTTTCATAGAACCCTCCGCCGGTGATGTGGCTGATGCCGCGTACGTCCGCGGCGGCGATGGCCGCCAGCACGGGCTTGACATAGATCTTCGTGGGGGTCAGCAGCGCGTCGCCCAGGGTCTGGCCCAGCTCCGGGACCGTCGCGCCCAGGTCACAGTGCTCCACGTCGAAGACCTTGCGCACCAGGGAATAGCCGTTGGAGTGGATGCCGCTGCTGGGCAGGGCGATGACCACGTCGCCGGCGGCCATGCGGCCGCTGTCGATGATCTTCGCTTTGTCCACCAGGCCGACGGAAAAGCCGGCCAGGTCATAGTCGTCCGGGGCCATGGTGCCGGGGTGCTCGGCGGTCTCGCCGCCGATGAGGGCGCAGCCGGCCTGCACGCACCCCTCCGCCACGCCGGAGACCAGCGTGGCGACCTTTTCCGGATCGTTTTTGCCGATGGCGATGTAGTCCAGGAAAAACAGGGGTCTGGCGCCGCAGCAGATGATGTCGTTGACGCACATGGCGACGCAGTCGATGCCCACGGTGTCGTGCCGGCCCATCAGCTGGGCGATGCGCTGTTTGGTGCCCACGCCGTCGGTGCCGGAGACCAGCACCGGCTCCGCGCAGCCCGAAAGATCCGGGGCAAACAGCCCGCCGAAGCCGCCGATGTCCGACACCACGCCGGGGATAAAGGTGCGCTCTACATGCTTTTTCATGCGGCGAACGCCCTCATAACCGGCCTCGATGTTCACGCCGGCCGCCGCGTAGGATGCGGAATGAGAATGTTCCATGTCTTAATCCTTTCCTGTCCAGCAGTAGGTGCAGACCTTGTCCCGGTCGATGCCGATGGCCTCCAGAAGGCCGTCCAGGGACTGGTAGCCCAGGGAATCAAAGCCGAAGTCCTCGCAGATGCTCTTCAGCAGGCACTGGCCCCGCTCGGTTTTTGCATCGGAGTATTCGTCAATGTGCTTATCCCCCTCCTCGCCCTCCAGGGCGCGGATCTTCCGCCGGGCCAGAAGCTCCATGTCGGAGTAGCCCCGGGAGAAATTGAGGAACTTGCAGGAGTACATGATCGGCGGGCAGGCCGAGCGCATGTGCACCTCCCTCGCGCCGGATTCGTAGAGGAAGTCCACCGTCTCCCGCAGCTGGGTGCCGCGGACGATGCTGTCATCGACGAACAGCAGCTTCTTCCCCTCGATCAGCTCCGGCACGGGGATCTGCTTCATTTTGGCCACCTGGTTGCGCACATCCTGGCTGGTGGGCGTGAAGGAACGGGGCCAGGTGGGGGTGTACTTGACGAAGGGCCGGGCAAAGGGCTTCTGGCTCTCGTTGGAGTAGCCGATGGCGTGGGGAATGCCGCTGTCCGGCACGCCCGCCACATAGTCCACGTCCGGCATGCTGCCGCTTGCCTGCTCGTCCCGCGCCATGATGCGCCCGTTGCGATAGCGCATGACCTCCACGTTGATGCCCTCATAGTTGGAGTTGGGATAGCCGTAATAGGTCCAGAGGAAGGCGCAGATCTTCAATTGGCCGCTGGGCGGCGAGAGGGTCTCATAGCCCTGGGCAGTGATGCGCACGATCTCCCCCGGCCCAAGCTCATAGGCGTCGGAATAGCCCAGCTTGTGATAGGCAAAGGATTCAAAGGAGACGCAGTGCCCCTCCTCGCTTTTGCCGATCAGCACCGGCAGGCGCCCGAAGTGGTCGCGGGCGGCGATGATGGCGCCGTCCCCGGTCATGAGCAGCACGCTCATGGCCCCGTCGATGACCGCCTGGGCGTGCAGAATGCCCTCCGTCAGGCTCTCTTTCTCGTTGATGAGGGCCGCCACCAGCTCCGTGACGTTGACCTTGCCGGAGCCCATGGCCATAAACTGGTGGCCGTGGTCGGCAAAATACCGGTCGATCAGCGCCTCGGCGTTGTTGATGATGCCCACGGTGGTGAGGGTGTAAAGCCCCAGGTGAGAGCGCACCAGCAGCGGCTGGGGGTCGCTGTCGGAGATGCAGCCGATGCCGCAGTTGCCCGAAAGCTCGGACAGGTCGTTTTCAAATTTTGTGCGGAAGGGCGTGTTGCCGATGGAGTGGATCTCCCGGTGGCAGCCGCTGTCCCGGTTCCAGACGGCCATGCCGCCGTACCGGGTGCCCAGGTGACTGTGATAGTCCGTCCCGAAGAATACGTCCATTACCACATCGCGGTTTGACACCGCGCCGAAAAAGCCCCCCATTACGCGAAGAAAAGCTCAGAGAGCGTCATGGGATCGATGTACTTGCCGTCCTTGTAAACACGCATGTTGCCGGAGGCGATCTCGTCGATGAGCATGACCTTGCCGTCGGCGTCATAGCCGAACTCGAACTTGATGTCGTAGAGATCCAGGCCCTTGGCCTTCATATCGTCGGCGACGATCTGCGTGATCTTCTGGGTCAGCTCCTTGATGGCGTCATACTGCTCCGCGGTCATGACGCCGAGGACGATGAGGCCGTCCTTGGTCACGAGCGGGTCGCCCTTCGCGTCGTCCTTGAAGGTCATCTCGACGTAGGCGGGCAGATCGGCGCCCTCGGCGATGTAATCGCCGTAGCGGCGAATGAAGCTGCCCACGGCCTTGTGGCGGCAGATGACCTCCAGGCCCTTGCCGAAGACCTTGGCGGGCTTGACCTCCATCGTCACGTCGTCCAGATTGGCGCTGACGAAGTGGGTCGGAATGCCGGCAGCATTGATCTTTTCAAAATAATACTCGGTCATCCGCAGGTTGACGCGGCCGACGCCTTCAATGGTGAGGCCGACCTCGTTCATGCCGGGGTCAAACACGCCGTCCTTGCCGGTGCAGTCGTCCTTGAACTTCAGCAGGTAGTTGCCGTTGTCCAGCTTAAAAACGTTCTTGGTCTTTCCGGTGTAGATGAGTTCCATTGTGATACCCTCCTAGTATTATTTTGTTATTTGTTTAATTCTCTGTCTTTTGCGAGGATGTCCTCAGCGGTCTTTTTCCGGGCGTCCGCCAGCTTGTCCGCCAGCGCAGCGTCCTCCACGGCCAGGATCTCCGCCGCCAGCCAGGCGGCGTTTTTCGCGCCGTCCACCGCCACCGTGGCCACCGGGATGCCGGAGGGCATCTGTACCGTGGCAAGAAGCGCGTCCAGCCCGTTGAGAGAGGAATTGATGGGGATGCCGATGACCGGCAGCGTCGTCCCAGCGGCAAGGGCGCCGGCCAGGTGCGCCGCCATGCCCGCCGCCGCGATGAGCACGCCGAAGCCGTCGGCGCGGGCGTTTTCCGCAAACGCTCTGGCCTCCGCCGGGGTGCGGTGGGCGGAATAAATGTGCATCTCGCTGGGGACGCCCAGCGTGTCCAGCACCTCCTGGGCTTTTTTCACAACGGGCAGGTCGCTGGCGCTGCCCATGACGATTCCGACTTTTTTCATCCTAACCTCCTGCGTTGAAAAATGACGGGGCGCACTGCTTCCGTGCGGCAAGTGCGCCCGCTGTGAATCACTTGAATGTGGTGGTGGTGTCCTTCTGGATGACGTCATGGGCGCCGCCCTCGACGATGCTGGTAGCGCTTACCAGCGTAAGCACGGCCTTTTCCTGCAGCTCCGGGATGGTCAGCGCGCCGCAGTTGCACATAGTGGATTTCACCTTGGAAAGGCTCATGGCGACGTTGTCCTTCAAAGAGCCGGCATAGGGCACATAGGAGTCCACGCCCTCTTCAAAGCTCAGCTTCTTGTCGCCGCCCAGGTCATAGCGCTGCCAGTTGCGGGCGCGGGCAGAGCCCTCACCCCAGTATTCCTTATAGTAGGTGCCGCCGATGTTGACCTTGTTGCTGGGGCTCTCGTCAAAGCGGGCGAAGTAACGGCCCAGCATGACGAAGTCCGCGCCCATGGCCAGGGCCAGGGTGATGTGGTGGTCATAGACGATGCCGCCGTCGGAGCAGACGGGGACATAGACGCCGGTCTCGGCAAAATAGCGGTCACGCTCGGCGCAGACGTCAATGAGCGCCGTGGCCTGGCCACGGCCGATGCCCTTGGTCTCGCGGGTGATGCAGATGGAGCCGCCGCCGATGCCGACCTTGATGAAGTCGGCGCCGCAGTCGGCCAGGAAACGGAAGCCCTTGGCGTCCACCACGTTGCCCGCGCCCACCTTGACGCTGTCGCCGTAATGCTCGCGGATCCACTGCAGCGTGAACTTCTGCCAG